>DVLC01000014.1 GCA_018715685.1 Candidatus Cryptobacteroides merdipullorum | reverse complement strand
AGACGGCGTCGGCATCATAGCCAGGATCTGCACCTGCATCTCCGACCACAATGTCGGCATACTTGACATCTCCCAGACCATAGTCCAGGGGTATTTCAACATGATGATGATAGTCAACATCACGGAGCTCGACATGGATTTCGCGGCATTCAACAAGGTGCTCGACGAACTTGCCGGGTCGCTCGGCATTGAGATACGCTGCCAGCGCAGCGACATTTTCGACAGGATGCACAGAATCTGAACGACATGATCAACATCAGCGAAGTATTCGAGACGCACGACATGGTCGAGAAGGAGAATCTCGACGTGCGCACCATCACGATGGGAATAAGCCTTCTGGACTGCGCCCGCGGAAACGTGGAGGAGACCTGCGGCGCGATACGCTCGAAGATTCTCGGGCTCGCGTCCAAACTCAGGCAGACGGCAGACGACATAGCGGCCGAGTTCGGCGTACCCATAGTCAACAAGCGTGTCTCGGTGACCCCGATTTCCCTTGTAGGCGCGGGCTGCTGCAGGACTGCCGGAGATTTCGTGAAGATAGCCCGCACGCTTGACGAGACCGCCGCGGAGATCGGTGTGAACTTTCTCGGAGGCTATTCCGCCATAGTGTCAAAAGGGATGACCACCGCGGACAGGCTGCTCATAGAGTCGATACCCGAGGCTCTGGCAGTAACCGACAGGATATGCAGCAGCGTGAATGTCGGTTCGACGAAGACAGGGCTGGACATGGATGCCGTCAGGCTCATGGGACAGACAGTCAGACGCGCCGCCGAACTCACGGCCGAAAGGAACTCCATAGGCTGCGCCAAGCTCGTGGTGCTCTGCAACGCCCCGGACGACAATCCGTTCATGGCAGGAGCGTTCCACGGAGTCACCGAGCCCGACGCCGTAATCAATGTCGGCGTCAGCGGCCCCGGCGTAGTGAAGGCCGCACTCGAGAAAGTGCGCGGCGAGAGTTTCGAAGTCCTCTGCGAGACGATAAAGAAGACGGCTTTCAAGATCACCAGAGTCGGCCAGCTCGTCGCGCAGGAAGCCTCGCACAGGCTCGGGGTTCCGTTCGGCATCATCGACCTTTCCCTCGCCCCCACTCCCGCGATAGGCGATTCGGTGGCGGACATTCTCAAGGAGATCGGGCTTGAACAGCCCGGCGCGCCGGGTACGACGGCAGCCCTCGCCCTGCTCAACGACCAGGTAAAGAAAGGAGGAATCATGGCGTCGTCGTATGTCGGAGGCCTCAGCGGGGCATTCATTCCTGTCAGCGAGGATCAGGGCATGATAGATGCCGCCGAGTGCGGAGCCCTGACCATAGAGAAGCTGGAGGCGATGACCTGCGTCTGCTCGGTCGGACTCGACATGATTGCGATTCCGGGAGACACTCCCGCATCCACGATTTCGGGAATAATAGCAGACGAAGCCGCCATAGGCATGATAAACCAGAAGACCACCGCCGTCAGAATCATTCCTGCGCAGGGCAAGAAAGTCGGCGACCATCTGGAATTCGGCGGGCTGCTCGGCTATGCGCCCGTGATGCCGGTGAACAGATTCAGCTGCGAGGCTTTTGTCAGCCGGGAGGGAAGGATACCTGCTCCAGTGCATAGTTTCAAGAACTGAAACCAGTTCTTGAAACTATGCACAAAATACTCAATTACAACGCTCCGCGTTGCTCGGCCTTCGGCCGCCGTCTCCGCTGCTTCGCTTGCTCCGCAATCTCGCTGACGCTCTGACGGGGCCGCTGATGCGGCCAGGGTGCCGCCAGTTCTTGAAACTATGCACAAAATATCCGATTACATCGTTGCGCGTTGTAATTGATTGATTCGCGCTGAGAATAAAAAATAACTAATTTTCTATTCTCAGCGCAGCTTGTTGCGCTCGAAGTGGTTGCGGACGCGGAGGAAGTACCAGACGACGCCGAGGGCGTTGACAGCAAGGGCCGCCCAGAACGCGACATGATAGCCGAAATGCTCCGAAAGCATGCCTCCGAACAGCACTCCGAGGCCCAGGCCCGCGTCCCAGGAAGTCAGAATCGACGAATTGGCGGTTCCGCGCTGGCTGTTCTCGGCGAGATTGATGAACATGTTCTGGAAAGCCGGATACATGTGTCCGTTGCCGAGTCCGATTATGAAAGCGGAAGCATAGTAGCCCACGGGATTGCCTACCGCAGCGAACACCAGATAGCCGCACATCGAGGCTACGCAGCCGACAGCCGCATTGTGGCTGACCTTGTTCTCCCTGAGCGCCTTTGCGCCCGTTAGCCGTGAGACTATGAGCCCAACCGCGAACAAGGTGAAGAATATGCCGGTTCCGCTCGTGATGCCGAGCTCCTCCTTGCCGTAGATGGCGACATAGGTCGACACGACTCCGTAGCTGAACGAATAGCAGATCATCGCTGCGGCCTCCCTCCAGCCTTTCAGCAGGAAGAAACGGTCGAGCGAGATGATTTTCTTCTCGGGCCTGAATTCCCGGACGGGAAGCTTGATCGAGGCGTCTATGAGCAGACCGGCAAGGGAGAATGCGGTCGATATCCAGAAAAGCGCATGGAAATCCCCTTTGAAGGCATGCAGCATGTATATGGCCAGAACCGGCCCGAGAGCGGTCGCGAGATTGTTGCTGAGGCCGTAGTAGCCTATGCCCTCGCTTCTGCGGGACGACGGAAGAACGTCAATGGCCACGGTGCTGGCGGCGACTGTCGTGGAACCGAAGGGAGCCCCGTGCAGTGTCCGGAAAACCGTGAACATGGTCAGCGTCCCGGCCACGATGTAGCCGAAGAAGAGCAGGAAAAAGAAGAAATTGCAGACCATGAGCACCGTCTTGCGGGGGTAATTGTCGACTATGTATCCGCTGAAAGGTCTGATGATCAATGCCATCAGCGTGTATCCCGCGAGCGCCATGCCTATGGTGTCGTTGGTCGCTCCGAAGGTCTCGCTCAGGTAGAGCGGCAGCAGCGGCACGATCAGCGTGAACGAGAAATTCAGAAGGAAATTGCCCGTCCATATCTTCAGGTAATTGGTATTCCAGAGTTTTTCCGCCATCATTCGCCTCCTGTGACTTTAGTATAAATGTCCCTAAGCACGAGTCCGGCGAGCGTCATTCCGAATATGGCTGTCACCGGAGCGGTGGTTCCGTTGACGACTGCCTTTCCGGATGCGGCCGCCTCCTGCGACAACGACGTCGCGTCCATTCCGCCCTCTCCCCTGTTCTCAAGCACTTCGTCGCCGTATACGCAGGTGAACGAGCGTTCAGGGAACCTTCCGGCCTGCCGTATCTTCTTGCGCAGCGCGGCTCCGAGAGGGCAGTCGCGGACTTTCCAGAAATTACCGGTGCGCACCCTCGTCGGATCGATCTTCAACGCGGCGCCGAGGGACGAATAGAACACGGGGCCCAGAGCGGAGGCGTTCATGATAAGATGCACCTTGTTCTTCAAGGTGTCTATCGCGTCTATAATATAGTCGTATTCCCGAAAATCGAACTCCGCGGCAGTCTCGGCGCTGTACACCTTGTCGACGGCGGTGATCTCCGCATGGGGGTTTATGTCAAGCAGCCTCTGTTTCAGAGCGTCCACCTTGGGCACGCCCACGGTGCTGACCGTCGCCATCAGCTGGCGGTTGATGTTGCTCACGCTGACCTCGTCCGAGTCGACTATTGTCAGCCGGCGTATCCCGGAACGGACGAGACCTTCCGCGCACCAGCTCCCGACTCCTCCGACACCCAGAATGATCACTCTCGCTGCGGCGAAGGCGTCGAGCGCGGCTCTGCCCACCAGCAGTTCCGTACGTTTGAATATCTCCTTTTCGGAATAAGCGCACATCTCAACAAACGATTCGTGCGGCAAATATACTTACAAGACTGGAATTTTTAGTATCTTCGCAGCCAAACATTGCAGAACGAAAATGAAAAAGACAATAGCTTCGCCCAAGGCCCCGGCAGCAGTCGGACCTTACTCGCAGGCGGTAGAACTCAACGGCACCCTCTACATTTCCGGGCAGCTGCCCGCAGATCCCGCAACGGGAGAGATGCCCGAAGGTATCGAAGCCCAGACCCGCCGCTCGCTTGACAATCTCGGGTACATTCTCGAAGAGGCCGGACTCGGCTTCGACGACGTGGTCAAGACCACGGTTCTGCTGGATGACATAGGCAACTTCGGCGCGATGAACGCCGTCTATGCCGAATACTTCAAAGGCGACAAGCCCGCGCGCGTCTGCTATCAGGTAGCGGCCCTGCCAAAGGGAGCGATGGTCGAAATCGACGCTGTGGCGGGTAAATAACTCTTCCGGATGAAACGGCTGCTCGGGATAATGCTCATCGTGCTGGCGGCGCTGCTGTGCCGTTCGGCTATAGGCACGGCTTCTCCCGAAGCGGAATGCGCTGCCGCGGCGGAACGGCATGCCGCCGGAATCTCCTGCGGAGCTCTCCTCGCCACCGAAGCCCCTGACCGTTCCGTTCCCGAAATCAGGCTCGGAGAAAACGGAAGTTCCGGAGCCTTCGTCCCCTCCGGAAAGACACGCACTCTCAGCAGCAGTTCGAGACGCGTACAGCCCATTTTCAGAAACATCTTCCTCAAAGGAGGAGAAACAGTCAATATCAGCGGGCCCGAACCCCGCATCTCCCGTTGCGCAGTCCCGTCATTGCAGAACCGCGGCGGACACCTGCGCCCTATCATACTGCGCAAGCTTCGAATCTGATTCAGCCGGATTCCATTACGCCGCTTCATCGGGTCATCCTGGCCCGCTGTCCCGGTATTCCCATCGCGGAATGAAAAGTTGGAAATCCAATCCCGCGCCGCCGGTTCCCGGGGAACGGACGACCTGGCGTCGCACACATATAACGAATCAGATTCAAAACCAATGGACAAAGAATTTTCACGCGTGCGCAGCGCACGCGACCTGGTACTGTCGGCAGTACTCATACTCGCAGGCCTCGCCTGCATCCTCGTGCCTTCATCGATAGCCATCAGCATCCTCGGATGCTTCATCCTGATCGTGGGAATAGTTCTGATGTGCGTTCTCAAGACCGTACGCAAGGACAAGGAGACCGGAATCAACTACCATCTCAAGCACAAGTTCTACCCCAAGGCACGCAAGAGCGAGATTCTGGCGGCCCTCGGCACCGATCCGGCGAACCATGACTGGACGGAGTCCGGCTCCGAGGAAAGCCTCCGCGTCGACGTCTACTACAGCCAGCAGCACAACAGCGTGTTCGTGCACTGCTTCGAGTATATCCCCTACGAATACATAAGCTGCTCGGACTGGTACAAGATTGACCTCGACAAGAGCGGAAATCTTACGAAATAAGAAGTTTTCGCCGGACCGGGCCTGGAACGGCAGACGGCGGCGTCAACGAATATAAACTGATATGTAAAATGCAAAATGAGGGTCTGCCGTGCGGCGGGCCCTCATGATTTTCCGGAAAAGGCGCGCAGCTGCGCCGTCAATGCATAATCAGAACGGGAACAGAAGCGGCAGCACGAGCACCATCACGACGCCCATCACAAGCTGCAGCGGCAGTCCCACCTTCACATAGTCCATGAAGGAATACTGACCCGCCGACATCACGAGGGCGTTGGGCGGAGTGGAGAACGGCGAGGCGAAGCACATGCTGGCCGCCACGGTCACCGCAAACATGAAGGGAACAGGACTCACACCTATCTGAATCGCACTCTGCAGGGCTATCGGAGCCATGAGCAGAGCCGTCACCGTATTGCTTATGAACATAGTCATCACCGATGTCGTGAGATAGATTCCGGCAAGCAGGACAAGGGGGCCGAAGCCGCCGATGCTGCTCACGAGAGTGTCGGAAATCAGACTTGACACTCCGGTCTTCTCGAGCGCGAGCGACATGGGCATCATCGCCGCGAACAGCACTATGGTCTGCCAGTTGATGGTCTTGTAGGCGGCCTCCATGCCCCTGACGCAGCCTGTCATCACCATGAGCACCGCGGCTATGAGGACGGCGGTCACGGGGGCCACCGGAATGAAGTCGAAGACCATCAGCACTATCATCAGAATCATGATGAAGGCGGCGACCGGTGCCTTGTAGTCGAGCGTCACCTTGGCCGCCTCCTCAAGCGGCTGTCCGAGCACCACCCAGTCCTCGTCCTCCCTGGAGAGCCTGGCGATGTCCTTCCAGTCGCCCTGCACCAGCAGCACGTCGCCCGCGTGCATCTTCACGTCGCCGAGATCGTGCAGCAGATATTCCTGCTTGCGGCGTATGCCGAGCACGTTGACATTGAATTTCTCACGGAAATCCGCCTCCTTGACCGTATGGTTGTGCAGCCTCGACGAAGACATCAGCAGAACCTCGGCTATTCCTATGTCGTAGAAATCGAGAGAAGCTCCGTCGTTCGACTCGGTGCTGTGGTCATCCATGACCGAAAGCCCGTAGTCCGCGGTGAAACGCCCGACCTGCTCCTGTCTTCCGGACAGATACAGCACGTCGTTCGGTTCGAGCACCGTATCCGGGGCCGAATACTGCTTGACAGTGCGCATGAACCTGTGCTGCACGCTGCTGTCCTGACGGCGGATTTCGAGAATGTTCAGACCGTATTCGCTGCGCAGGTTCAGGCTGCCCATGGTCTTTCCTGCAAGACCCGAGGCCTCCGTGACACGCACACGGAAGAGATTGACCGAAAGGCCGTATTCGTTCACGAGCTCGTTGAGCGACTTGCTTCCCGAACCGGCATTGTCAGACTTGCGGCGCTTGGTGAGAAACCACTTGCTCAGCGGCAGCAGCACCAATGTGCCGACTGTCACGCAGATAAGGCCGACCGGCAGGAAGGTGAAGAACGACAGCCTGTCATAGCCGGCGTCCGCAAGCGCATCGCTGACAATAAGGTTCGGAGGCGTACCGATCAAGGTCATCATTCCGCCCATGCTGCTCGCAAACGCAAGCGGCATCAGCAGACGGCTGGGATTGGCTCCGGCGATCGCCGCCATGCTCACCACGATCGGCAGCATCAGGGCGACGGTTCCGGTATTGCTCACGAACGCTCCTATTCCCGCGGTCGTCAGCATCACGAGCAGGAACAGCTTCAGCTCGCTCTTGCCGGCGAGCTTGATGATCCTGCTGCCTATCATCTTGGCGAGCCCCGTCTGGAATATGCCTCCGCCGACCACGAACAGTCCGACCATCATGACGACGGTGGAGTTCGAGAAGCCGGACAGGCCCTCCTCGGGGGTCAGGATCTGGAAAATCAGCAGGGCCAGCAGCGCACAGAGCGCCACGAGATCCGACCTGACCTTGCCGCTGACGAAGAAAATTATCGACAGCGCAAGAACTATTATTGTTACCCACATGACTTCATGCTGTTTTTGGACATCCGACAAATTTATAAAAGAATTTCGTAATTTCGCCCTC
>DVLC01000149.1 GCA_018715685.1 Candidatus Cryptobacteroides merdipullorum | reverse complement strand
GAGGCGCGGGTGATGGTGTTCTTCGGCAAATACAGGGGCACTTTCACCGAGACCGGCTATTTCTGGGTCAATCCTCTGCTGACCAAGAAGAAGCTTTCGCTCAGGGCGAGGAACCTCGACGTGGAACCCATCAAGGTCAACGACAAGGTCGGCAATCCTATCATGGTAGGTCTTGTGCTCGTGTGGAAACTCAAGGATACATATAAGGCCATGTTCGAGATCGATTCGCAGACCATGGCTGGAAGCGTCGCCGCCGTCGGATCCAATGCTTCAGCGGCCGCGATTGCCGCCAGCCGCATGGCCTCGGTTATGAACGCGCTCGAACATTTCGTGAAGATACAGAGCGACGCGGCCCTGCGCCAGGTTGCCGCCGGCTACAACTACGACAACAACGAAGGCGGTCAGGAGGAGATCACCCTGCGCTCCGGCGGGGAGGAGGTCAACGACATCCTCGAGAAGACTCTCAATGAAAGGCTCGACATGGCCGGAATCGAGGTCGTGGAGGCCCGCATAAACTATCTGGCCTATGCTCCCGAAATCGCCGCGGTAATGCTTCGCCGCCAGCAGGCCGCCGCCGTGATCTCCGCCCGCGAGAAGATTGTCGAGGGCGCCGTGTCGATGGTCAAGATGGCTCTCGACAAACTCAAGGACGACAATGTGGTGGAGTTGGACGAGGAGCGCAAGGCCGCGATGGTCAGCAATCTGCTCGTGGTGCTCTGCGGCGACGAGTCCGCCCAGCCCGTGGTGAACACCGGATCCATCTATCAGTAGTCCGCGATGCCCAGGAAGCCAGCTCCGGATACCGAGAGTTTCGTGCTCCGCGTCGACGCCGAAACCATGGCGGCCCTCAAGAAATGGGCTGCCGACGAGTTCCGCAGCGTCAACGGCCAGCTTCAATGGATCATCGCCGAAGCCCTGCGCCGCAGCGGCCGGAAAAAGTAGCTGCGGGTTCACGGTCCGCGCATGTTCCGGCCAGCGGCCGTCATCTGCCGCCGTCCGCCGATATCCTGAAGCCTAACTTGACAATGAGTTTCAGGGTTCCGGCGGCGGTGCGGCGGTCATAGTCCTTCTCTTCTTCCGGCAGTTCCTCATAAGGCACCAGGCAGGGATGCTGCTTCAGGGCGTCATCCCTCACCGGCCCCCAGGTCCAGCCTTCCGCAAGGCGGCCTGCGGCCCAGACCTCATGCACATTCCTTGCAAGCAGTTCGGCAAGCTCTTCCAGTTCGGCAGGGAGCTGCGCGCCGGACAGATCCTCCGGCTGCGGGGTGTATGATTTTCTTTCCATATTGTCCGTCAATCAAACAGTCTGACTGTCTTTCAGCCGCACCTTTCCCCAGCCGTCCACCATTATGAGTATTGCGGGTATCGCGGCGTTGAGATGTTTGTCGTAGGGTTTGGCCCCGCTGTCAACGGCATCCAGGTGCGAGTAGCTGCAGATGTTGGGGTGAACCCGGGCGACTCCGAATTTCAGTTCTTTTTTTCTCGAATCGAACCGGCTTTCCTCGATGCCGTATTCGGTGGCCTTGTATTCGTCAGATTCTTTCGCCTTCTTCCTTTCGTCCTTGTTCATGGACTGCCAGCCGACCTTCGCCTTCCAGGCTTCGAGCGAGGGACGCGCGGCTTCGAGTCTGGCGTTCATCCGCCTGAGTTCCTCGTCGGTGGCGGCATCCGCAGGACTGAATTCCATGAGCAGCTGCTGCATGTTCCAGCGGTTGTGCTCGCATTCGGCGAGCTGAAGGGCGTTATTCGCAACAGCATCCTCCAGCTTTTTCTGGATGTCCGGGACGGAGAACATGTCTTCGGGGAGCCTTCCGCAGACCGCCCTGAGTTTCTGGTACATCGAATCCGCAAAATACCTGTTCGACCATTGCTGGGCGACGGTCAGCTTTTTCCATCTCTCCCTGAGATCCTTCCAGGTCTTCTTGTCCGCCATGTCTCTCTCGGAGGCCTTGAACTCCTCGCCGTCCAGCTCGTATGCGCCGTTGACCAGCACCGCCTTGAGATATGACGAGCGGTCGCGCATGTATTCTCCGTAGAGCATTCCGAACGGCCGCAGTTTTTCGTAGCGCCTGTCGCAGGACTGCGTATTGTTCAGATTCAGGATAATGTCGGCGCTCTCTTTCTGGAAGACCCATATCTGCTGCGCCTTAAGGTAGACTTCTTGGGGCAGATACAGACTGGCGGCCACCGCCTGATGGGTTTGGTTGAGGCATACGGCGACGGTCAACCGTGCGTTTTTCTCCGCGGCTGCCTTGCGGAGCCAGCCGCGAACTTCCCCGGACTCTATGTCTCCCTTGACGAACTCGAATTCGGTGTCGATGAAGTTGGCCCCGTCCTCGCTCAGATGCCTCCAGGGGCAGCCTTCCTGCTCCATAGGATCAGTCCAGCCTTCCTCCGGATCCGGCGCTTCGGCCCCGGCGGAAGAGAGGTCCAGGAATCTGTGGCGCGCAAGTCCGAAAAGAGACTTGTAGCGTCCCGTCATGAAGCGCATCTCCCTGTCGGCGTCGGAGGCGATGAAGCTGATGCGGGTGCGTGCCCTGCGGAAATTGGGGTAATGTGCCTGGAAGGCGGCCTCGACTCCCATCGCGACTCCCGTCTTCGACATTCCTATGATTATGAAGTGCACGAACTCGTCCGAATCCGCGGGCAGTCCGTCATAGCCGTCCAGAGGCGTGTATCCGATGCGACCGGAGGCTGCCGCCGCCTCTTCCACCGCCCCGTCGACAAGGACTCTCTGCGCCCAGCATTCGTAGCGGTTGAAGGGGATGAACACCAGATTCTCCTTCACTGCGCCGGGGATGTCCGAGAACTGGAATACCGAATAAGTCGTCTGATATTCGAACAGCACCTTGCAGACCTTGCGGTGGACTGCCCGCGCGTCTTCATGCCCGCCGTCGGAAGCCTTTGGAGCATCGCCGGATTTCTGGACTGCGCCACGCCTGCGGCCAAGCTCCGCCGCAAGCAGGTTCACGCATTTCATGTTGAGGGCGTCATGACTGATTTCTGCGGGATCGGCGTCCGTCGACTCCCCGAGCACATAGATCTCACTGGCGAGTTGCGGATGAAGCAGGCCGATTTCATCCTTCGAGTCCCGCAGGGCGCTGTATATCACAACCCGGCGCAACTCTCCGGCTGGCAGGTGGGAGGACAGTTCGTCGCGAACTTCCTCCGGATTCCTTGAAGTCTGGAGTATGACATTGCGGTTGTAGCGTTCGCTCCTGAAATTCAGGCGGCGCATCCTGCGCTTCTCTGCAGCGTCGCCCGCCCGGAGTCCGGAGGTTTCGTCGGAGAGCAGGTTTCGTATCACCGAAGCCACTATCTCGTTGGCGCCTATGACTATGGCGAAGCCGGCTCCGAACTGCCTTTCGCCGTAGCGGATCTTTCCTGAGAGCCACTGCTCCCTGCGCTTGTCGAACCAGTTGATCAGAGTCGTTACCAGCAGTCCGCCCAGAAGAAGCATTCCGAGCACTGCGAGCAGGGCGGTCCAGCCGAGGGCGGCGTTGCCGGCAACCATGTGCTGGTTCCCCGGGTCGATGATATGGTAGAAAACGGTCCAGAATATGCTGGGATCTTCAATGCCGGAGGAACTGCCCTCCGCGGTCAGCATTGTCTGCGCATCTATCCCGCAGAGCAGAATCGCGGAAGTCAGGGTGAAGGGGAGCAGGGTGACGAGACACAGCACCTTGCGCATGAAATTGCCTTTGACGAGCATCCAGTCGAATTCGATGCGGCGGCGCAGCCACATCCACAGGCCTCCTGCAAGATAGGCGAGACCGGCCGCTCCGAGGATGAAGCATACGGCGGCTTCGGCGGTGTGTCCGAGCCTGGGCCAGTTGAAGAAGAAGATCAGCATCGCTGCCGCGCCGAACAGCAGGGCGGCATAGTCGGCGTATTTCCAACGGTCGGAGATGGTGCTCATATATACAGGCCTATCGATACCACAGGGTAGAACCCTCCGAACGGGAATGAGCCGCCGGTATAGGGTTGCAGATATTCCACTCCTATGCCGACGAAGGATCTCCATATCGCGGGCGGAAACACATATTCTCCCATCAGTCGCAGCTGCCAGTAGTTCCTGGCCCCGCTGCCTATCGTGGACAGTCCGGAGAGGGAGACGGCTATCCCGTCCTTCTGGGCGAAGTCGTGGTTGAGCCTGATGCCGATTCCGCTCTTCGACGCATAATCGTAGTTCCTCGTGGTGCTTTTGTTATAGAGCAGTATCGAACCTTCCAGAGGGATGAATACGGAGAATGACGGCGTGATGTCGTACCGGAATCTTACGTTCAGACTGGAGAAAGAGTGGTCGTTTCCGTATCCTTCCCCTGTCAGCATCGCGGAACAGCCGATGCGTCCGGCGAAGCTGTCGTCCTGCGCGACGGCGCTGATACCTGCCGTGCACAGGAATAGCAGCAGCGCGGAGATTCTGCGTGCGAAGGTCCCTTGTCCGAGGTGAGATTGCGTTTTCATATGGAATTGATTTTGGTTGGTATCCCGATATGCCGGTGTTATATGGCGCTCCAATGCCAAATATACTGAATTATTTGCAGATTTCGCAG
The DNA here is from genome assembly GCA_018715685.1 of Candidatus Cryptobacteroides merdipullorum. GTDB lineage: Bacteria > Bacteroidota > Bacteroidia > Bacteroidales > UBA932 > Cryptobacteroides > Cryptobacteroides merdipullorum. The sequence continues at coordinate 1,800 of DVLC01000149.1, read as the reverse complement.
GCTTCCGTCCCGGCATCGGCCTGTTCCTGCGGACAACAAAAACCTGTGAGCGACGAGTTTTGCGAAATCGGCCATGCAGCGGACTGTGTGGCTGATTATCCGCAACGCATTGCTCCCAAGTCGTCACATAAACACCGACTTAAGAGCTTTGCCTTTTCGGAACAGATTGACAATCAACCTTTTAGGTTTGCGTAATGTTCCCAAGTCGGCTTTTCTGGCCGGTCCGCGACAGTCATCTGTCGTTGCCCGCCGCAAGCAGGTTCGCTCATTTCATGTTGAGAGCGTCGTGGACGATTTCATCTTTCGAGCATTGCGGGCAGGGCGGCATGGCCGGATTTCCTGTTATTGCAGTTCCGTCCCTTCGACGGTCAGGCCTGTGCCGACCGGGATTGGCTCAAAGTCCTGCATGGCCTTGCTGCGGAGATAGCAGGATTTGAGGTACAGCGGAAAATCGATGGAGGTCATGGAGTTGCTGATGCGCTCGTCCTTGCTCCATGAAGGCTTGTCCTTCCATTTCTCCTGAAGTTCCCTGTCGCAGTCGACCAATGCGAGCGCTATGAAGTATGAGCCGGGGGAGAGGATGACGGTTTCTTCCGGCTCGATTTCGCATTTGGTCTTGTCGTCGCTGACAGGGATATTGCAATATATCGGTTTCGTGAGCACGTTGTCGAATGTCGCGGGAGAGCCTTCGGTCCTATAGATATTGACGCCCAGCACGCATCCCGGCAAGGCGTTGCGCAGCACGTCGAAGGATATCTTCCTGACTTCGAATTCTTTCCTGACTTCGATCACCGAGCCGATTTCCATGCCGGTGCTGGACGGCTCCATGGTCGCGACGCCTCCGGGCACCCGCGCGCCTCTGCCGACCAGTCTCCTGTCTTTTGTCTTCCCGGGAGTCACGACTGCGGCGGCCAGCCGGTTTTCTTCGAGAATCACCGTCACCGGTCCGGTTGCGGCGATCAGTTCCGCCGCCGGGATGCTCTTTTCCTTGTATGAAACATGAAAGAACATCAGGTCGGCGGTCGTGGTGTCGGGCAGCTCCAGACTGAAACGGCCTTCGGAGTCGGAGACCGTGCCTATGTTCCTGCCGGGTATGCCTGCCGCCACATATTCTATGTTGTGTCCGTCGTGGTCAGTGATGCGTCCGACAATCGTTTTCAAGCTGTCCTGCGCAGCCGCACCTTTGCATAAGGTCAGGAGAAGGAATAAAGGAAGATATTTTCGCATGGCGCGTGCCGGAGCAAACGCTGTGCCGCCGGCAATGTCACTTGGCATATTCCTCCTTGATGATGCGGAGCGCCTTGATGGCGGCGGGGAAGCCGATGTAGGGCAGGCACTGGATGACGGCGGCGGTCAATGTCTCGGGCGAGTTGCCGGCGTTGATGTTGCCGTGATAGTGCGAGTGAAGCTGGCTTTCGGCTTCCAGGGTCGTCAGTACGCAGTAGCCGAGCAGTTCGCGTGTCTTCAGGTCAAGCGCGCCCCGGCTGTAGATATCGCCGAAGAAGTAGTCGGTGAGGAACTGCTCCACGTCTCCTCCCAGGTCGCCGGGCACACCTTCCATCACCGAGGCGATGCCGCCGGGATAGAGCTTGTCCTGAATGGTTTTGCCCGCCTCATGACGTGTTTCCTCCGTCACCGTGCACTGCTTTACCAGAGGTAGGGAGATACCCCGTTCCGTAAATACTTCATTGACCGTCGCCACGGCATTCAGCATTTTTGGGAAACCGATGAAAGGGGCGGTGAGATACATCACCTCGCGCAGTTCCTCCGGTGTGACGCCTACGTTAAGTGCCGCACCCG
>DVLC01000148.1 GCA_018715685.1 Candidatus Cryptobacteroides merdipullorum | reverse complement strand
ATGCAGGGCCGGCGGATTGCAAACTCGTCCCGGCGGATCTGGAGATTCCTGAAATTCGGCGGGGTAATTGCGTCAGCCAAATGCGCGGAGCAGCCATGTTGTAGCTGATGAAATTACCTGGGAGCAATATGTTTTTGAAAAATGTCCTTCCAGACCTATGGAAAGCTGCTTTTCTGAAACCTAATGCTCCCAAGTCGGACCAGGGAAGCCGATTTGTGAGCATTGCGAGAGCTTAAAAGCTTGATTGATAGTCCGTTTTGAAAGGATGGCGCTCACAGATTTTTGTTGTCCGCTGCCATGACCTACGATTGAGCGAGTCCCGGGGAGTCGGCGGCCTGACTGTGGTCATCATCGCAGGCATCGTGGTGGTGCTGGGCTGCCGCAGGAAGAAGCGCGGTCACAGGCATTGTAGTCACGGAATTCCGGCCCGACTAAAATCTGATTGTGCGACAATGTCCACTATTACACTGACAATCAATATATTGAATCTTACGACTGCACACGCATCGGGGTTCCAAAGGCCTCTTCGTGTGCGAGGCGAAGTCAGACTCAATTGACAATCAATGATTTGGCGCTTTGTGGCGCACAATCATTTTTTGTTGTTGAGACGAAATGCCGTGACGAGGCGCTGAACTGGCAGATTGCAAATCCGCCGGGACGGAATGCCGGGACGGAACAGCAACGACACAAATTATAATAGTTCTTGTATTTTTGTAAAGTATACATTACATTTACAGAAACAAAAACGATTGAATTATGAACAAACAGAATCACTGGCTGCTGCCGTGGGGTTTCCAGACCGCGGGATGGATCCTTATGGCTCTATCCTTGCTGTTTCCGGTATTTGTCATGCTCACATGGAGGATGGTTGATTACAATCAGGTCCTTGACGAATTCCCCTACGATGCGGTCCGGATGGTGCTCTATCTCGCTTCCGGCCTCATTGTCTTTTCCAGAGAAAGGGTCGAGGACGAATACCTCGGAACGATACGCACTTCTTCCCTGATCATCAGCGCATATGTAGCCGGACTCTGGTTCATATTCATCAACCTCCTCGCAGGAGCCGTTCCCGCCGTCTCGGAGGCCGTGAACGCCTATGGAATACCGGAGGCGTGCCGGACCCTCATGGAGACATTCCCCGACATGCCGCCGGAGGCCAGAGATTTTCTCGGGAAGGCCGGCATCGGCGCGCCGCGGCTCGCCTACATGAGCGTATGGCCCGGGGCTCCGCTATTCGCATTCTGGATATATATCGTAATATACAAAATCCGGCTTTTCGCCGCTTGGAGGAGGCTTCGCAATGAAAAATAGCATCAGGGTGGAACGGGCCAAGGTCCGCGAGACGCAGCAGGATCTGGCGGATGCGGTGAAGGTCAGCCGGCAGTCGATATTCGCGATCGAGAACGGCAAGTACGTGCCGTCCACGACGCTGGCGATGAAGATTGCAAGACATTTCGGAGTGAGAGTGGAAGACATCTTCACACTGGAGGAGGAAGACTGATGTTCAGATTCTCATTGTTCGCTATCATCCTGAGCACGACAATCTCACGGCAGAAGAGTGAAAGCGTCGGCGTCGTCAAGCACCGGAAAGTCTCTCCGTAAAGCCGCAAGCCCCTTGATATCCAATTGCGCCGAACAGCATCCGGCAGTATTGTCGGGAACGGAAGCCAGCATTTCACCCGACGGCCCCACAACCGCCGTCCCGCCGTCATAATTGCACGACGGGTCACTGCCCGTCCTGTTGACCGCAAGCACATAGCACTGATTCTCAATGGCGCGGGCCTTCGTCAGCACATCCCACGCACGCCGCCTTCCTTCAGGCCAGTTCGCCGAGACTATCAGCACATCATAGTCGCCTCTGTTCCGCAACCATACGGGAAAGCGCAGATCATAGCAGACTGCAAGCAGGAAACGGACACCGCCGTATTCAACCGTCACTCTGTCGATGCCTGCGGAGAAACGTTCCCTTTCGCCTCCATAGCCGAACAGATGCTTCTTGTCATAGACGCGCACCCCTCCGTCAGGAGTCACGAAATACATGCGGTTCACGCAGTTTTCCGAAGCTGCAAGCTTCAGCGCGACGCTTCCGCAAACCGCCGCACCCCGCATTTCCGCAAACGCCTTCATCCACTCCAGACCGTCCGCCGGTTCAGTTTCGACAAGGGCGCCGGCGGAGGTGGCGAAGCCGGTCGTGAACATCTCCGGAAGCACGTACAGATCCGCCGGAGCTGCCTGCGCCGCAAGGGTTTCCAATTGCCGGAGATTACCGGAGACATCACCCCAGGCTATATTCGTCTGTATAAGGCAAACATTCATAGTCAACGATTTAACCAAAGATAAACATTTTCGTTATCTTTGCATTCGAGAACTTTTCATTTCGACATAATCAAGAATGAACCTTATAGTATTCGCATCGCCGCTGCACGACGCAGACAGCGTCCTGTCATGCAGACAAGCTCTGTTTGAAAAACTCAGGGACATGAATTTCCGAAGGCAGTACGGGCTGCCGGAAGACGGCGAACTGAACATCTTTGACGCCAACGGCAGTGATTTTCCTTCTTCGGATGCCGTATGCTTCATAGGGACGGGAGGCACCGAAGAGCTCTTCCGCGAGAAACTCGGCCGCCTTCCGGGAGAGATCACCCTGCTGAGTGACGGATACCACAATTCACTTGCGGCATCCTTCGAAATCGCAAGCTATCTTGACCAGCAGGGCCGGATCGCAAGAATGGTGAACATCCCGCTCGAGCCGTCGGATGACACTGACGGCCAGGAAGTCCCTCGAAGCGCAAGCAGGAGCCGTTTCGGCAACATCTACAGCTCCAAAGCGCGGGAATACCTCCGGAACAGCACCGTAGGGCTCATAGGCGGAGCATCCTCCTGGCTGATAGCCTCCGACATCAAACTCGATTACATAACATCCGAGTTCGGCACCCGCTTCGTCAGCATCGACATAGCCGAACTCGTGGACGAATACAGGAAACTGTGCGGAGAAACGCCGGCAGATGAAGAAGAGAAGCGTCTGAAAGCAGCAGAAAACATGGAGAAGGCGTTGAGGACCATCGTGGAGAGATACGGGCTCACGGCCCTGACCATCAAATGCTTCGACCTGCTCGACACTTGCAGGACCACCGCCTGTCTGGCGCTCGCAAGACTCAACGACGACGGAGTAGTCTGCGGGTGCGAAGGAGACATACCCACTCTCTGGACCATGATGACAGTCTATGCCCACTGCGGGAAGGTACCGTTCATGGCCAATCCGTCATCATCCGACCACAAACTGCTGAGAGTCGACTTCGCACACTGCACCGTTCCGACCTCGATGACTGAATCATTCACCCTTCCGACGCATTTCGAATCAGGAATTGGCGTGGGCATCGCAGGAATATTGCCAACGGGCAGATACTCTGTCGTCAAGATAGGAGGGAAGAAGCTCGACAGGCTGTTCTGGGCCAAAGGCACCGTTACCGCGAACACGAAGATCGCCGAACGCTGCAGGACGCAGGTGTCATTCCGCTTCGACAACGAAGAGGACTTCGACAGATTCTTCGCCAGCCGTCTCGGAAACCATATAGTGCTGACGCCGGAAGTCTGACGGCGAATCTCCCCGATACCGAACAAGACAAAGGGGTCCGGCAGCGAGCCGGGCCCCTTCATTCAGAAGCTGTCCTGAATTTTCCAAGATTTCAAAACAGCTTCCTATTCAAACCGCCTGTTAGAAGAGTTCGTCCACAGGCTCCTTGTAGTCATTCATCTCGGGAGCGGGTGCATCCTCACGGGGTCCGCCGGCGCGACGTCCGCGGGGGCCTCCCCTGCGCTCGCCACGTTCGCTTCTCTCAAAACGGTCGCGACGTTCACCTCCGCGACGCTCTCCTCCGGGCCTGCGCTCGCGGTCTCCTCCGTTCTGACGGGGGCGGCGCATAGGCTCTACATAACCCTCGGGCTTCTCGGTGAGAGCGCGCATCGAAAGACGCATCTTTCCGGTCTTGGCATCGATTTCCAGCAATTTGACATCGACCTCATCGCCTACGTTGAGCACATCCTCGACCTTGTCGGTCTTGTTCCATGCGATTTCGGAAACATGAAGCAGCCCCTCCTTGCCGGGCAGAATTTCCACGAAGGCACCGAATTCGAGAATCGAAACCACCTTGCCGTGATATACCTTGCCGACCTCGGGAACGGCGCAGATACCTTTGATCCACTCGATGGCCTTCTGCATGTTCTCCTTGTTGTCCGAGGCAATGTCGACCACTCCCTCGGTGAGGTTCGTTCCAGGTATGGGCTCCTCGTCAATGCTGATGGTGGTGCCGGTCTCCTTCTGAATCTTCTGGATGGTTTCTCCGCCCTTGCCGATGATGGCGCCGATGAACTCGGCGGCAACCCTGAGCTGCTCGATGCGGGGAACGAAGGGCTTGTAGTCCTCACGGGGCTCGCTGATGGTCTTCATCATCTCTCCCATGATGTGCATGCGTCCCTGACGGGCCTGCTCGAGAGCCTTCTCAAGCACGTCGTATGAGAGTCCGTCGACCTTGATGTCCATCTGGGTCGCGGTGATTCCGTCGGCGGTACCTGTCACCTTGAAGTCCATGTCTCCGAGATGATCCTCGTCTCCGAGAATGTCGGTGAGGATCGCATAGCGGTCGTTGGGGCGAACCTCGTCGGTGATGAGGCCCATGGCGACGCCGGCAACGGGCTTCTTGATCTTCACGCCGGCATCCATGAGAGCGAGACAGCCTCCGCATACGGAAGCCATTGAAGAAGAACCGTTGGATTCGAGGATATCTGAAACCACGCGGATCGCATAGGGGTTCTCGGGAGCGAGAGGAACCACGGGCTTGAGGGCTCTGAGAGCCAGATTACCGTGGCCGATCTCGCGACGGCCGACTCCGCGCTGGGGTTTGGCCTCTCCTGTCGCAAACGGAGGGAAGTTATAGTGGAGCACGAACTGCTGGTCGTCCTGAATCAGCACCTCATCGGTCTCCTTCATGTCCATCTTGGTTCCGAGAGTGACGGTGGCCAGAGACTGAGTCTCGCCGCGGGTGAAGATGGCCGAGCCGTGTGCGCAGGGCAGATAGTCGACCTCGCACCAGATCGGGCGCACCTCGTTGCACTTGCGGCCGTCGAGACGTACGCCTTCATCGAGAATCATGTTGCGCATGGCCTCCTTTTCCTCGTGATGGTAATATCTCTCCACGAGAGGGGTCTTCTCCTCGAGCTCCTCCTCGGGTATGGTGGCGAGGAACTCCTCCTTGATGGCCTTGAAGCCCTGCTCGCGCTCCTTCTTGGGCTTTGCGGACTTCGCGAGAGCATAGCACTTGTCGTAGCAGAAGTCATGAACCGCCTTCCTGAGCTCCTCGTCCTCCACGTCGTGGGGATAGTCGCGCTTGTTGACATCCGTTCCGAGCTCGTGCATGAGCTCCTTCTGCACACGGCAGTGCTTCTTGATCTCCTCATGGGCGAACTTGATGGCTTCGAGCATGTCGTGCTCGCTGACCTCGTTCATCTCACCCTCCACCATCATGATGTTCTCCTCGGTGGCTGCGACCATAAGGTCGATGTCAGCGTCGGGCATCTGGGAGAAGTTGGGGTTGATCACGAACTCTCCGCCTATGCGGCATACGCGCACCTCGGAAATGGGGCCGCCGAAAGGCAGGTCGGAGGTAGCGAGCGCGCAGGAGGCTGCAAGTCCGGCAAGCGCGTCAGGCTGGATGTCCTTCTCGGCTGAAATCAGGGTCACGTTCACGAAGACTTCGAGATGGAAGTCGTCCGGCCAGAGAGGACGGATGGGACGGTCGATCAGACGGGAGATCAGAATCTCGTAGTCGCTGGACTTTCCCTCCCTCTTCATGAATCCGCCGGGGAAACGGCCTGCTGAATAATATTTTTCCTTGTAGTCAACGGTCAAAGGCATGAAATCAGTGCCTTCCTTCACTTCTTCTGCTGCCGTGACGGTGGCGAGAAGCATGGTGCCACCCATTTTCACTACGGCTGAACCGGCCGCCTGCTTCGCGAGTTTACCGGTCTCGATTTCAATCACGCGGCCATCCGCGAGTTCGATTCTTTTGTTGATGATGTTCATTATTGTTTTTCCTTTACGCGTCTTTCAATATAAAGGGGATGGCTCCCCAGGAACCATCCCCTGATTTCCCATATCGTGACTATCGGCGGAGTCCGAGCTCCTTGACGATATTTCTGTATCTCTCGATGTCAATCTGCTGGAGGTAGTCCAGAATCTGACGTCTCTTGCCGACGAGGCGGAGAAGGGAACGACGGGTCACATTGTCCTTCTTGTTCTTCTTCACATGCTCGGTAAGATGAGCGATACGGTAGGAAAATAAAGCAACTTGACTCTCCGGAGAGCCGGTGTCCTTATTAGACTTTCCGTACTTCGCGAAAATCTCTTGCTTCTTCTCAGGCATCAGGTATTCAGCCATTTTCAGCAAAAAATTAAGGTTAATAAATATAACTTGCTTTCCAACAATGGGAAAAGCCTGCAAATTTAAGCATTTTCCGGCTCTTTCCAAATTTATTTTTCAATCATCGGACTACCATTTCCCGTGATGCACCTTCGCCGGATTCCACTTGTCCTTGGGATGTTCGTCTCCTGCCGGAAAACCTATGGGTATCACGCACAGAGGCATCACGCTTTCAGGCATGGAAATCACCGACTTGACCGCGGCCGAACGCTCCGGATCCGAAGCGGCGGTCCATACGGCACCGAGCCCGAGAGCCTCCGCCGCAAGCAGCAGATTCTCGGTCGCGGCCGAGGCGTCATGCTCCCAGAAAGGATTCTCCGAGAAGCTGCCGTCGGAATGTTCGATCATGGTTTCCGCGCATACGATTATCGCCAGCGGAGCCTGCGCGAGCATTTTCGCGTACCTGAGCTTCCCGGCCAGAATGTCGAGGGTGGCGCGGTCGTCGACAACCACGAACTCCCACGGCTGGCGGTTCTTCGCGGACGGTGCCGCCATCGCAGCCCGGAGCAGAACTTCCACCATTTCCTGCGGGACTTTGCCGTCCGCATAGCTTCTGACACTCTTGCGCGAAGCGATGTTCTCCAATACGGCTTTCGCGCTTTCAGATAAATTCATCATAGCATCAAATATTCAATCCGCCGTTTCACCGGCTTTCATTCATTTTCTCTATCGGTGGCAGGCCGCGGCTGCGCAGCAGGATGTCATACCGCTCCAGCACCTCGTCGACACAGTCCTCCCACGAACGGACGATGCTCCGCGAGGCATTTTCCCCCGCTCTGCGCACCAGTTCCGGTTCGGAGGCGAGCCGCCTGAGAAGAGCTGCCAGCTCGGACGCGTCGTTCCCGGTAAGAAAGCCGTTATAGCCGTCAGTCAATATGGTCGAAGCCGTGGCGCCCTTTGCCATCACGGACGCGGTGTGCAGCGCGGCAGCCTCCCTGACCACCAGCGGAGCGTTGTCATAAAGCGAAGGGAACAGAAACAGATCCGCAGCGGCATAGTAGTCCGTAAGCACCTTCCGGTCCGTAAGCGTCCCGACGAAAGTCACCTTGTCGTCAAGCCCTTTCTCGCTCACGAGCTGCCGCATCGCATGGGCCGCATAGCCGTTGCCTATGAAGAACATGCGGAACGGCAGATCCGGGAGCAGCGCAAGCGCTTCGATGATCAGCCGCGGGTTCTTCTCCCAGATGTGCTGGCCGACGAAAAGCAGCACGAAATCGTCAGGGGCGACGCCTACTCTGGCCCTGGCTTCCGCGAAAAAACTCTCGGGATAATCGGCCACAAGATCCGAACCGTTGTCCATGACCTCAACCTCGCCTTTGTAACCATATTCACGGATCACGTCCTTGACCGAATCCTGAGGCACCCAGACGAGATCCGCCTTCTCGTAGAAATCGATTATCGCCTTCACCACGAGGTCGGTCGCGGGTTTTGGAAGCACCCGTTCGAAATCGTCGCGGTACTTCGAGTGGAAGGTCGCCACCAACGGTATCTTCTGGAGCCTCGCTATTCTCATGGCGGCAAGCCCGGACGCGAACGGACAGTGCGCATGGACAATCCTGAACCCTATCCTGGTGATTCTCGCAAGGAACCCGGGGTCGAGTTCGGCTATGCCGGTCACATAAGGATGCCGCATCGGCACCGGCACGGAGAAATAGTCCAGAACCTTATAGGGAAGGACGGAATAGTCGGCGCCGGGGACATTGGGCGTCACCACGCACACTCTCCCAACCTTCCTCTGCATCCATTCGGCATAGTTCTGCATACACACGGACACCCCGTCCATAACTGGCGGGAAGCAGTCGCAGAACAGACCCACATTGGCCTTTTCAGAAGAGAACATTGTTTTTCTGTTCATAGAAAACAAGATAGAGCGCCGCAAGCGCCAACACTATGAAAATCGTCCAGCGGAGCCATTTCTTCCACGCCGGAGTCTTCTGCGAATAAGGGTCGGAGATATTGAGCTTGGGGTACTTCGCTACGGAAGTCAGCCTGCCGCCGAAAAGTATGTTCACGAGCACCTTCGAGTTGACGGCCCAGCCGTTCGCATTGAGCACGGGTCCGAGATTGCGCTTGCGAAGCTTGCTCCATGCGATGAAGCACGACGGGCCCGAGACAATCAGTACAATCACAGCGACGGCCACGATGAGCTGCCACCAGGGAGTCCTCGCGATGCCGGCCGCCAGCTGGGTGATGAACGAGCCTATGTAGCCCAAAGCAAGGCCGATGGCCGCGAAGATACCGGCGAACTTGGCTATGTCGAACGCAGGCTTCGAGCCGGAGGCGTCCGTGGCGGCGGGTGCTGCCGGAGCGGGAGCGGCGGCCACGGCGGAAGCCTTGGTCTGCATCTGGCTTATGACCTTGTTCTCCTTGTCAGCCGCGGACTTGTTGATCAGGCCGACGCAGAACTCCCAGAACTTGCGGTAGGGCGACCAGAAGGCGTTGCGTATGCTGATGGGATTGTCGATTATCTTTGTGACCGTGGCGTCCCAGTCATGGCCGTCAAGGTCATAGAATATTCCGTTCTTTCCCGGACGCAGGTCGTCCGTGTCGCCGGCAGTCATCACAGCCACAATGTCCATGGATGCCGCGCTGCGCTTGGAAGTACACTTGCAATAGACGAGGAACATCCCGCTGAGCTTGGCCATGTCGTTGTGTCCGGCCATGTCGCTGACCCTGATGCAGAGGTCGCAGCAGCGCTGGTCAATGAACAGCCTTCCGGCCTCGAATATCGCCCTGCGGCCGTCGCGGGCATAGAAGTCCGAGAATATCACATAGTTCCGGAGAAAATGCCCGAAATCACGGTAGAGATACATGAGTTTCTTCACCTCGTCGATGGAGTCGGACTCCTCCTTGAGCGCCCTGTCCTTCTCCACGAGATCGAGCAGATCCTGCCTGCGGTCAGCCCTGAGTATCGCGTCCACCCTCTCCGCACCAAGCGCCTCCGCTTCGCTTCCCTTCTTGGCGGCGAGCCAGGAGGCATATCCGGAGAAGCGCGCTCCGAGCGCGTTCCATTCCGTTTCACTCACATTGTTCCGGGTGCTGAAATCCCCGGCAGGAACCACTGAAAGCAGTTTGTCGACCGCCGCCTGCCACGAAGGGTTGACGCGGTCGAGAGGAAGCATTCCGGACTCGCCGGGACACGCGAGCGGGCATGATTCCAAGTCTTCAAGCCTCTCCACCTTCACCTCGACAGCCGCGGCGGCCGTCTGATCGTAGCGCAGGAGCTTGCAGCGGTAGAAATAGTCCTTCACCTTCGCATCGAGCGCACAGAAGGCGTCGTATGCCGCCGCGGTATCGGCTCCGTACGGGAAAGTCTCCTTCTCTGCCGCCTTCGCCGCGGCCAGCCAGGCCGAATAGTCGGTGCAGGCAGCATAGAACTTCTCTATCATCTCGGCAGTCACGCCCTGTTCTCCGCTGCGGTCCGGCACCGATCCCGTACTCGCCATGCAGTCGGCGACAGTGTTCTTCAGTTCCTCGTCATCTCCAGCGGTCGTCAGGGTCACGACCCCGTCGCCGTTGAATCGGGTGTCCGAAAAGATGGCAACGCTGTCGGAAGCCTGGTCGAGACTGATGCTGTTCTCGTCTTCAAGTCCGAGGTTGTCAAGAATACGACGCGCCGATTTCTTGAGGCGTGCGCCCAGTTCGGTGCTGTCGTCGAAGGCGTCAAGAGGCAGGACGCTGTCTCCCTTGAGCAGCAGGTCCTTGTCGCGGACGCAGGCGCATAGCCAATTCGCAGTTTCCACCACTTCCGACACCCTGATCTTTCCGTCCCCGCTCCTGTCGATATAGGCGAGAGTGCGCGGATCCATTGCAAGTCCGTTCACGGGGCAGCTGAGCACTGTCCAGTATTTCTCATCGAGCTCCCCGAGGTGCGCTATGTCCTCTCCGGAGGCGATTTTCACTCTGATCACTCCTCCGAGGGAGCAATACTGCCACACATGATTTTCCACAAGCGTTTCAAGTTTTACCGCAAGATACTAATTTAATATGGTAATTTTACGCTATGGAACTCAGGACATACATAGAATCAGAGATTCTCCCGCTATATCTCGGATTTGACCGCGCACACGGCCCGGAGCATGCCCGGGCCGTCATTGACAGAAGCCTCGCGCTGGCGGAGATCTACGGACTTGACCTTGACATGGTCTACACGGCGGCCGCCTACCACGACACGGGTCTGTCGGAAGGCCGCGAAAGGCACCATCTGGTGTCCGGGCGCATCATACGCGCAGACAGGAACCTGCGCAAATGGTTCAACGAAGAGCAGATAGAAACCATCGCACAGGCCGCTGAAGACCATAGGGCCTCTGCGGAGAGGGAACCGAGAAGCATCTACGGTCGCATACTGGCAGAAGCTGACAGACAGATAGACCCGGAACTGACAATCAGGCGTACGGTGCAGTACGGTCTCTCACACTATCCGGAAATGGACAAAGAGGAGCACTGGCGCCGCATGGTGGAACACCTCAACGCAAAATATGCCGAAGGCGGATACCTGAAGCTGCTGATTCCCGAGTCCGACAACGCGGCGAGGCTCGCCGAACTGAGGGAGCTCATGCGGGACGAAACGCGTCTTCGCGCGATTTTCGAGAAGGAATACTCCGCGGGAAGGTCAGAATGACAGTCGCAGGGACAGTCCGGCAACAGGCTGGACTCCCGCAGCTCCGGCATACGCCAGATCCACATACGGAGTCAGGTCGACATTGAAGGCGAGATTGTCAAGGTCGCTGTAGTACATGTTCTTGACCTTGGCGACACGGACTGCGTCGACAATGGATGAAACGTTGACCACAACGAAACCTATGCCGGATACAAGTGCCAACGTCGTCGCGTAATACGGGGCACCGGTTCCTGACGCCGAGACGCAGGACAGCACAAAGGTAACATAGCATGCCGCAGAGCCTCCAAGATAGCCAAGACCCCTGCCCGGCTCTCCGGAGATCATCTGGCCCATACCCGGGATGAGAAACGAACACAGGCCCGCAAGAGCGGGAGAGAAGCGTTCGTATCCCCTAAAGTTGCGATAATCCCTGTAATCGTAATATTGCAGCAGTTCCCTGTATTTCATCCCCGGGCGCAGGTTGGCCGGCGCTTCTGCATACGCGGCCGGTGCGGGAGCCTGACCGCCGGGCATGTAATCGGCGAACACGTCACGGCTGCCGTCGCTGTATGTGACCATCAGCACGTCCGCCTTGGAAATCGTGAACAGCGGTCCGTCCGGAAGATTCTCACGCTTGTATTTGATCGCATCGTCCGTCACCTCCACTATGACCGCCTTTATGTCTTCACCGTTGCGCCTGGTGATCACGTCCTGCGCGGCGGCATCCATGCCGGCGGCGCAGAACAGCCCGAAAATCAGCAGAATAATTTTTCTCATACCATTAGTCACTTTTAGAAGCCGTTTTTGAAATTTTCCTGGAAATTTCCTTATTCCGGAACCGTTCCTTACAAATATAAGAAGCTGTTTTGAATTTTGGCAACATAAATTCATAAGATATTTCCAAGGATGTCCGTTCGCCAATCAGGCTCCGCCACCATCGGAGCCGGTCTCCTTCAGGCACGAGTCCAGATATTCCGTTATGCGCCTCTGCACCTCCCTGCCGCAATGATGAGGCCCGTCGAAGAACTCCGTGCGTAGTCTCCCGTCCGCACCCTCCGACTCATATATCTCCTGCATGCGTCTGAAACTACGCTCGACAGCCCACACCGGAAACAGCTTGTCCTGACTTCCGCTCAAAAAGAAGAAAGGTTTCGGGGCGAGCCACCTTGCGATGTCGGGAAAATCATACTTGTCCCTCAGGCAGGGAATCAGCATCGAATAGTCGGAAGCCTTGTACGGAGGCGGGCAGGTTTCCTTCAGAGTCATCCAGCAGAGAGCCACGCCCGTCCGTATCTCCGGACAGAAGGCGGCCAGAAGCCAGGCGCGGTGCGCGCCCATGGACCAGCCGAAGCATCCGAGTCTGTCCTTGTCGACAATTCCGAGGCTCCCCAGCAGACGGGCGGCCGCCGCATCCTCCTCCAATGTCTGCACCGCCCAGTTCACGCCCTTTCTGGCAAGACTGTCATAAACCGTCCTCTGACCCTCATAGACCAGAGTCTTCACCGAATCGATGTCGCCCGGCTCTCCGCAGAACTTCATCCTCGACCAGCTGCGGCAGAGTACGGAGCTCCGGGATCCCCAGTAGAGCATGTCCGGCACTATGACCGCGTAGCCGTGCGCAGCCAGCGAGTCGGCGAAATACGCCCCGTCGAAATTGTCATTTATCCATTGCGCCGACGAAAGCCGGATATTTTCGGGAGCGGAAGGCAGCGGACGCACCAATTTCTCCTTTCCGATGTCAAAGCGGGCTCCATGGTCATGGAGCAGCACGAGACCGGGACAGGGCCTGTCTTCCGACGCTCCGTCCGGAACCAGCAGGTACGAGCGGACCCGTTCTTCCGCCGAGACATTGTATTCCACGAGCGAACAACTGTAGCCGTCGCGCATTTCCGTCTCGAGAACCGCCATCTCCGGCGCGGCATCCGGGCCGCCTGTCACCGTCTGTGCGGCCATGGCCAATGTGATAGCAAGAACCAAGTTCATTTTTTCTGAATGTCAATCCTGCAAACAAAAAAACCGGCCAGATCGCCTGACCGGTCCTTTGTGCGCGGGATGAGAGTCGAACTCACACGTCGCAATTGACACTAGCTCCTGAAACTAGCGCGTCTACCATTTCGCCACCCGCGCCCGAATGGACTGCAAATATACAAATTTTTTTAATCTCCCATACATCAGGCGCGGCATGGAGCCTAAAAAATATATGTCAGCGCGAAAATGACATCACCGGGCAGGAAGAAGACGCTCTCACCGCTTCCGACGATCCTTCCGCAGCTCCGGCAGTCGAAAGTCTTGTACGAGCCGTATCCCGACCACAGACTGACGCCGAAATCCAGATTGAGATGCGGGGTCAGCATGTAGGAATATCCGCCTCCCACGGCTATGCCGAGCCTGTCTCCTTCGGAAGTCTCCGGCGACCGCAGGCCGCCGTGGCTGTACTCCTGATACCTCATCTCGGAGGAAACCCACCAGCCGGAATATACATGCCAGGGCCAGTAGCGCGCCCCGGCGCTGACCGAACGCTGTTTCCGGCAGACAGAGTTCTCTCCTGATCCGTAGGAAAAGGGATTATACCTGAGTCCGGCATTGACGCTCCAGTGTCTGGCGACACCATACGAGGCCTCAAGGTTCAGAGTCCCGAAGTCGGCATAGCCGAGCACATTGGTGGACAGGGCGAAATTCCGGGCTCCTGCCAGGAAGCAGGCGAAGGACAGGACGAAGGCGAACAATATCTTTTTCATAAAGTCAGAAATCAGTTATACCGGCCGAAAGCCTGGATGATGTCACTTTTGTATTCGGGATACATGCTCGTGAGCTTCTTCTTGAGCATCTCCCTGCTGTTGATGTCCGAAGTCAGCGCGGCGAATATTCTGAACCTGTTGAGTCCGCGGTCATCAAGATAGAGCAGTATCTGGGGATAGAACCAGAACTGGGTTCCGAACGCTATGTCGGGCATATTGTATCTCTCCCTGTAGAACTTGCTCTGAAGATAATACGCCCACATTTCCCCGACTTCGCAATATCCCGCGCCCTGTTCGGTACCGGTTCCGTAGGTCACGAAGCCCGAAGTCACGAACGAGGTGATTACAAACTTTATGTACTGGTTCCAGTAGGATTTGCCTACCTGCATGAAGTGGCTGGCATGGGCCAGTTCGTGAATGGTTCTGGAATAGACTTCGGCATAGTCCGAAGCGCCTTTCAGCCCTATGGTGATGTCCGGAAGGAAGATCTTTATCAGGAAAGTGTACTCTCCGAGGAAGTCGGATATGATGCTGTCGTCTATCAACGCCCCCTGCTGGAGCATTACGGCGCTGCTGGCGTCGAGATTCTGGAAAAGCCAGATGCGCAGGTTGGACGGAGGCGTGCGGATGTTGTCGTCGTCATTGCGGCAGCTTTCGTAGTATTCGTATGCGGCATTGTTGACCACGCAGCGGGTGAAGAGCTTGCGTTCGGACGACGAAGTCACGGTCAGGTCGACACCCTTCGGCGAGTTCTTCCCCAAAGTGGAAGCCGACGCCGGCTGGAGAAGCAGGTTGAAGCCGATTCCGAAGCCCTTGCTGTTCTTGAACACCAGCCGGTATCTCGGCCGCGAATTGAAATTCTTGTTCACCTTGTAGTACCCTTCGCTGTCTGTGTACCCATGTGCGAATTTCACGAAGGAATTGCATGACACTTTTACCCCTTTCACTCCCGACAGACTGTTTTCCGCCTTGTCGTCCTCTATCGTAATCCGGCCTTGAGGCGTGCCGCTCTCCCCTGCCTTGCTTTCCGGAGCCAGCATTCCGGCATTCCCGGTCAGTCTGTAGGATTCCCGCTCCACAGCCTCCCAGTCAATCCAATCAGCCTTCGTGGCTCCCGTTCCGGGTATGTAGCAGTTATCAAGGATCTCATACTCTATGTGTTCCGGAAACTCGAAATCCTGGTCCACCACGGCGTATTGCCAGGTGATGTCGCCCTCGGGGACTTCGGGGTCATGGTAATAGTCCCCTTCCCTGACTATCTCATAATCCACCGGGTGATCCAGAAGCTCCAGCCCCGCCTCCTCAAGCTCCTCGAACTGTTCTTCGTCCGCAGGCAGGAAACGCACATAGAGATGTGTCGCATCCACGACGACCCTGTCCGCTTTGGTAGGATAAAGCGATTCGAGGGCCTTGGTGATGTTCTCGACCGAATACGGATCTTCCAGATGATCCCCCAGAACTATCATCTCGTGCGAAAGAGATGCTCCGTAGCCGTCCCCCGGCAGACCGGGAGAGTCATTCAGGCTTCCGGTGCAGGAAGCCGCAAGCAGCATTGCTGCAGAAAACAAGAAGTTTTTCATAGCGCAGTTCATTTTCTTGCCGCAAATATCGCACTGGTCTTCCGATTGCCGCATAAGAAATCGCTTAAATTCGGAAAAATCCGTCCCGGGACGGAAATCGCCCTTTCACGGCGCCGGAGAGCATCAGAAAAGCCGGCCCGAGGGACCGGCTCGTGCTAAAAATCATAAAAAACGGCAGAATCAGAAGTATTTTACCGTTTTCTGTTCCATCGCTGCGAGCAGACTGTTCCCGAGACGGCTCACGCCGAGACGGAACAGATCCTTGCAGAGCCAGCCGGCACCGAGCACCGTCTCCACTATGCTGTAATAGTAGAGGGCGTCTTCCGCAGTCGATATGCCTCCCGCAGCCTTGAAGCCCACCTTCCGGCCGGTCTTCTCATGAAACAGCCGTATGCACTCGCACATCACATAGGCGGCCTCGGGGGTGGCGTTCACATCCACCTTGCCAGTGGAAGTCTTTATGAAATCGGCCCCCGCCTCCATGGCGAGGAAAGAAGCTGCGGCGATGCGTTCCACGCTGGCAAGCAGTCCGGTTTCGAGAATCACCTTGAGCACCACCTTTCTACCGGCGGCGGCACCTTCCTCATCCACGGCCTTCCTCATTTCGGAGATCTCGGCTGCCGCTGCGGCATAGTCTCCCGAAAGGAAAGGATCGAGGGCGAGCACAATATCCACTTCATCGGCGCCGTTGCGCACCGCGAGCCTGCATTCCATGACCTTCACCTCAAGATAGCTCTGTGAAGACGGGAAACAGCCGGCAACCGTGGTGACATGGAGCTCGGGGCTCCTCCTGCATCCGCGCACCGTGGATGCGAAATTCGGATACACGCAGACCGATGCGGGCAGAGGACAGCCGGGAAACTCATCCGCCACTCTGTTCGCCTTGTCCACAAGGGCCTCAACCGCAGCCACTGTGTCATTGGTGCGGAGAGTCGTGAGGTCCATCGCGGCAAAACATGCCTTCAACACTTCGGAAGAAGGCTTTTCCGGCAATTTCGCGGAGATTTGTCCGAGCGCGGCGGCCACGCTCTCCGCAGTGGCGCTGAATCCGTATTTTACAAGATAGTCCATATCATTTTGCTTTATGTCTGGTTTTCATACTAAGCGGCATTTCCTTCAGTTCGACAAAATTCTCTCTCGCCAGCGTGTCCCTGGACTTCCGTGGCCAGATGGAGAGCCCGTCGGTCCAGAGAGAATCGGCGCGGAAATCCACGGCCTCATATACGGAGTCTCCTTCATCCCGGCGTCCTTCCTCCTCCTGCATTTCGGCATACATCCTTTTCAGCTCATCCGCGACTCTTGTCGTTATGTCGCTGAACCTGTCGGGACGGGCGACATAATAGCTTACGCTCCTGTCATAATCCTCGAATGTATACCCGTGCTCGCGGAAGAGCGGGTCGAAGAACAATGTGGTGTCGGCGACCTTTTTCTCGTCAGGATGATCCCTGAGCCATTGGTCGGCAATGAACATGTCCACATAAAGGGAGACAAGTTCATCTTCAGGAATCACTTTCGGCCTGCCGCAGCCTGTCAGGAGCGCCGCCGCAAGAACAAGGAGAATATGTCCGAACCGGCAGGGCATCGCTTATCTGAGCTGGGCGCCGAATTCGTTCTGGAAAGTGGTGAGCAGCCTGTCCATGACCCTTTCGGTATCCTGGTCGGTGAGAGTCCTCTCCGTATCCTGGATCACGAAACTCATAGCATACTGCTTCTTGCCCTCCGGGATCTTGTCGCCTCTGTAGACATCGAACAGCCTTACCTGCTTGAGAAGTTTCTTCGCCTGCTTGAACGCGGCCGCACGGAGGTCGGCGTACTTGACGCTCTCGTCAAGCAGCAGAGCGAGATCTCTGCGGACTTCGGGGAATTTCGGCAGCTCCTTGAACGCCACCTTGTCCCTGCGCACAAGTTCGAACAGAGCGGGCCAGCTGATTTCAGCCGCGAAGACGGGCTGCTTGATTCCGAAGCTCTTCGCGAGCGCAGGGTTCACGGTGCCGAGGACGGCAAGCTGCATGGACGAACCGCCCTGGATTCTGTAGACCATTCCCTCGGAGTAGATGTCGGAAGGTGCAGCCTCTGTCCTGAGCTGTGACAGTTCGGCCCCGTAGCGAGCGAGCAACAGCTCGACATAGCCCTTGAGCTGGAAATAATTACCGGCGGCCGGTTCCAGACGCCATGATTTCTCGGGAGTCCCGGTGATCATCAGCATGAAATTCGTATGCTCCTCATAACCGTCCAGAGTCTCCGCACTCTTCTCCGGCAGCCTGGAATATACGCTGCCATATTCGAAGATCTTCATGGCGGAAGCCTGACGGTTCAGGTTGTAGGCCACGACTTCAAGGCCTCCGGGGACCAGACTCTGGCGCATCACGTTGAGATCCTGGCTCAAGGGGTTGACGATATGCACGCAATGTTCCGCGGGGAAGGTCTTCAGCCTGTCGTAATATGCGGACTTGGTCAGAGAATTGTTCATTATCTCCACGAAGCCGTTGGCCGCAAGGAAATTGGAGACATTGTTGCGGACAGCCTCCTCTTCCGGCCTCGGCGTCGCGTTCACGGACATCTTCATGTGCTTCGGGAACGGTATGTTGTCGTATCCGTAGATTCTGAGCAGTTCCTCGACCACATCGCATTCGCGGTACACGTCGACCATATAGGAAGGAGCCTTCACGACGGATCCTCCGTCACGCCTCTCGACGAATTCGTATCCGAGCCAGCCGAGAATGTTCTCTATTGTGTCATGGCCCAGTTCATGGCCGGCAAGACGCTCGATTCTGTCATAATCCAGTTCGATAATCTTTCTTTCCACGGGCTTCGAGAAAACTTCCTTTATTCCGCCTTCCACTTCACCGCCGGCATATTCGAGTATCAGAGTCACCGCTCTCTTCAGAGCATACTCGAGCACCTCGGGATCCGCTCCGCGCTCATACCTGAAGGAAGCGTCGGTCTGCAGGCCCAGAGTCTTGGAAGTCTTCCTGATCGAACCGGGATCGAAATATGCGCTCTCGACGAACAGGGAGACCGTGCTGTCCGAAACGCCGCTCTCCTCTCCGCCGAACACTCCGGCGATGCACATGGGCGCGTCGGAGTTTGCGATGACCATGTCGCGGCTGCAGAGCTTCCTTTCCACTCCGTCGAGAGTCCGTATGACCTCTCCATCGGCCGCCCGGCGGACAATCACCTTTCCGCCGTTCACCTTGTCTGCGTCGAAGGTATGAAGCGGCTGTCCGAGCTCGAAAAGCACGAAATTGGAGATGTCCACTATGTTGTCTATGGGTCTCAGGCCTATTGCGAGCAGCCTGTCCTGCATCCACTGGGGAGAAGGAGCGACCTTGACATTCCTTATGGTGATGCCCATATACCTCGGAGCTCCGTCGGCGTCGAGAACCTCGACGTCAAGTCCGTTTCCGGCGCCTTCGCGGAAAGCGTCCACCGAGGGTCTTACAAGTTCGCAGGAGATACCGCGAAGCTTCATCCAGGCGTAGAGGTCGCGCGCGACGCCCCAGTGTGAAGCGGCGTCAACCCTGTTCGCGGTTATTTCGTATTCGATGACCGCCTCGGTCTCGAGGTGCAGATATTCCTTCGCAGGAGTGCCGACGACGGCATCGTCGGGAAGAACCATTATTCCGTCGTGGCTCTCGCCGATTCCGAGTTCATCTTCGGCACATATCATTCCGAAGGACTCGACACCGCGGATCTTCGACTTCTTGATCTTGAAGTCACCGGGAAGCACGGCCCCGATACGCGCGAAAAGGACTTTCTGACCGGCCGCGACATTAGGCGCGCCGCAAACCACGACAAGAGGCTCGCCCGTTCCGTCATCCACCCTTGTGATATGAAGATGGTCCGAATTCGGATGCACCTCGCATTCAAGCACTTTTGCGACTACTACTCCTGCGAGGCCTCCGGGCACCTTTTCCTGCTCCTCCACCCCGTCGACTTCGATGCCTATCGAGGTCATGGCCTCGGCAATCTGCGCGGGGCCCAGCTCACACTTCAGATAATCCTTGAGCCAACTGTAACTGAGTTTCATATTTCTGCTTATGTTTTTTTATTTCAAATCATCCGGAGAGAAGAGTTTCTCCACGAATTCCTGCTTGTCGAACGGCTTGAGGTCTCCGATTTTCTCGCCCACGCCTATGAATTTCACAGGTATGTGGAACTGGTCGGACACTCCGACGACCACTCCGCCCTTCGCCGTGCCGTCGAGCTTGGTCACCACGAGCGAAGTGATGTCCGTGGCCCTGGAGAATTCCTTCGTCTGCTGAAAGGCGTTCTGGCCGGTGGAGGCGTCCAGCACGAGCATCACGTCATGAGGCCCGTCCGGCACGACCTTCCGTATGACATTCCTTATCTTGGTCAGCTCGTTCATCAGGTCTACTCTGTTGTGAAGACGACCGGCCGTATCTATCAGGGCGACATCGGCTCCGCGCGCCACGGCGGCCTTCACCGTGTCGTACGCGACCGAAGCCGGATCGGAGCCCATGGCCTGCTTGACTATGTCGGCGCCGGCACGCTCCGCCCAGATGTCCAGCTGGTCCACGGCTGCGGCCCTGAATGTGTCGGCGGCCCCGAGAATGACCTTCTTGCCCTGCTGGCGCAGAAGATACGCGAGCTTTCCTATGGTGGTCGTCTTTCCGACTCCGTTGACCCCCACAACGAGAATCACATACGGCTTCTTCGTAAAATCAAAGTTTCCGGCGCCGTCATCTATCAGACGGCTGATCTCATCACGCAGGAGTCCGACAAGTTCGTCGAAGGACATGAACTTGTCCCTTGCGACCCTGTCCTCGAGATTGTCTATGATCTTGAGAGTGGTGTCAACACCCATGTCGGATTCGACGAGAGCCTCCTCCACCGCATCCAGAGTATTGTCATCCACTCTGGACTTGCCCATCACGGCCCGTGATATCCGCTGAAAAAAACTGATTGCCATATTTTACAAAGATAGCAATTATTATGAAAAAGAAGCCGGCCCGGCGGGTCGGCTTCTCTATCCTTGATTCCATCGCATGCCGCTGGGGACATGCGCCAGGAGGGAACTATTTCTTTCCGTTGAAGAAATCCTTGGTCTTGTCTGCCTCTACAAGCTGCTCCGAGAAGATATAGGCTCCGGTCTTGGGAGACTTCTCCATGCGGATGCACTTGACCATACTTTTAGCACCGGCCTTGGCGGCGAAGGTTGCAACTGCTTTCTTTGCCATAATTCAGACTCCTTATTTTATTTCACGATGAACAGTCACCTTCTTGAGATAAGGATTGTACTTCCTGCGCTCAAGACGGTCGGGCGTGTTCTTCTTGTTCTTGGTGGTGATGTAGCGGGACATGCCGGGCACTCCGCTCGCCTTCTGCTCGGTACACTCGAGGATGACCTGCACCCTGTTTCCTTTTGCTTTCTTTGCCATGGTTCTAAAAATTAAACAAGGTTAATCAATCCTTTCTTCTGGGCATCGCGAACCGTAGCCTCAAGGCCGTTCTTCTCGATGATCCTCATACCCTTGCAGGACACCCTGAGGGTGACATATCTCTGCTCCTCCTCGCTCCAGAAGCGCTTGCGCTTGAGGTTGAGGGAGAAGTCGCGCTTGGTGCGGAGCTTTGAATGGGCCACGTTGTTGCCCTTCATTCTCTTCCTTCCGGTTACTTGACAAACTTTTGCCATATCTTGTTATCTTTTTGTTATCGTACGCAATAGGGTTGCAAATATCGCTGATAATTTTATGATTTCCAAATCATGAGCTACAGAAATTTCAGGAAGCGGTCCCACCTTATGTTTTTGGGGAACTTCTGATTCCTGTCCGTAGACAGCCAGATGACCACAGGCTTTCCGACTATGTGATCCTCGGGCACGAAGCCCCAGTACCTTGAGTCAAGGGAGTTGTGCCTGTTGTCTCCCATCATGAAATAGTAATCCTGCTTGAAGGTATACTCTCCCTTCGCCAGCGCCTCCTGAAGGTCGGACTTCTCGTAGACGCTTATTATCCTTTCGTAGAGCGGCAGGTTCTCTTCCGTCAGCTTCACCGTGGCGCCTTTTGAAGGAATCCACAGCGGTCCGAAATAGTCACGCGTCCATCCCGAGTCAGGAGTGAAGGGGAATATCTCAAGGCTGCAGGCCTCCGGATTCCGGTCGAGATTGTCCCTGACTTCGACCACGTTCGGAAGCGCCTTCACCTTTTCCAGCGTCTCCGCGGTCAGAAGCATCATCGGATAACCGGGAAGCATCTGGTTGTAGTACTGCTCCGACGGGTTCAGTCCGATTTCCTCAAGAGTCTTGGGATTGATCTTCGCTCCGTTTGTCACGACGCTGTAGGAAAGCTGGATTCCCGGATAGGTCTCCTGCTTCTCGCCGTTGACCCAGACAAGACCGTCCCTGACTTCAAGCGTGTCTCCCGGGAGGGCGACGCAGCGCTTCACGTAATGGTCTTTCTTGTCCACGGGCCTTACGACCGTCTCCCCGAGCCCCTCGACAGCATCGCGGCCGAGTATGCGCACAAGGGCGTAATAGTCTTCGGCCGGAGCACTTCGGAGCACCGTGTCGCCGTTGGGGAAGCCGAAGACGACGCAGTCGCCGCGTCTGACTTCCCTGAAACCTTTCAGTCTCCGATACTTGTTCTGAATCAGTGTCGAATACGACTCTTTTCCGAATATGGTATTATGAGTGAAAGGTATCGTAAGCGGAGTTTCGGGCAGCCTAGGTCCGTAGGTCAGCTTGCTCACGAAAAGATGATCTCCCGTAAGGAGAGTGCTCTCCATCGAGGACGAAGGAATCTTGAAGGCCTGGAAAAGGAAGATGTTGATCAGCGGGACCACGATTATCACGAAGATTATCGTGTCGAGCCAGTCGTTGGCCGTGCTGTGCTTCTCTCCCGGCTTGTATCTCTTCTTCCAGAAGTTCCAGTGAACCTTCCTGGTGATGAAGATGTCGAATATGACACCCAGTCCCAGAAGCCACCAGAAGTTCCCGAGCCAGATCACCCACAACAGATAGAGCAAAGCCCAGAAAGCGAACTTTGTCCACCTGTTACGGACAATATCCTTCAAGCTCACTTCAGCGAACTACTTTACAGAGTTGATTATAGCTTCGAACGCCTGGGGGTTGTTCATGGCGAGGTCAGCGAGCACCTTGCGGTTCAGGCCGATGTTCTGAGCGCCGAGCTTGCCCATGAACTGAGAATATGACATGCCGTACTGGCGTGCGGCTGCATTGATTCTCTGGATCCAGAGTGCACGGAAGTTACGTTTCTTGGCACGACGGTCGCGATAGGCATAAGTCAAGCCTTTCTCGTAGGTGTTCTTTGCAACCGTCCATACATTTTTCCTTGACAGGAAGTTACCGCGGGTTCTCTTGAGAATCTTCTTGCGGCGGGCCCTTGAGGCCACTGAATTGACTGATCTAGGCATAATTCAATACTTTTAGAGAACCAACATTTCCTTTACCCTCGGTACGTCCACAGTGTTGACGAGCGCGAAGTGGTCGAGGTTACGCTTCTGCTTCTTGGTCTTCTTGGTGAGGATGTGGCTGTGGTAAGCATGCTTCCTCTTGATTTTTCCCGATCCGGTAAGCGTGAAACGCTTTTTGGCACCGGAGTTGGTCTTAAGCTTTGCCATTGTTTTAATAATTAATTGTTAATAATATCGATTCCCCTACTTCTTCTTGTTCGGGGCAATCATCATCGTCATTCTCTTTCCTTCGAGCACGGGCATGTTCTCAGGATGTCCGAACTCCTCCAGCTCCACCGCGAACCTGAGCAGCTGTTTCTCGCCCTGGTCCTTGAACATTATGGAGCGGCCGCGGAAGAAGATCGAGGCCTTGACCTTCGAACCCTCCTCAAGGAAGCCCTTTGCATGCTTGAGCTTGAACTGGAAGTCATGCTCGTCAGTGTTCGGCCCGAAGCGGATCTCCTTGATCACGACCTTGGCCGCGTTGGACTTCATCTCCTTGGCCTTCTTCTTCTTCTGGTATAGATACTTCTGATAGTCGAGTATCTTGCACACAGGAGGATCGGCGCTAGCGCTGATCTCGACCAGATCCAGTTCAAGTTCGTCGGCCAGCTGCAAGGCCTTGGCTATAGGATACACGCCAGGCTCAGGGATATTCTCTCCCACGAGCCGCACCTGCTGGGCAGTAATCTGCTCATTGATGTTGAGTTCGTTCTCGCCGCGCTTCTGCATCTGGCGAGGGTCCGGTCTGCGTCCTCCCGGCTTGAAGCCCGAAGGCTTCGGTCTGTAAGGTCCTGCTATGGTCTGGTCCTCCTAATTTTTAAGTTCGTCGGATATCGCCGACTTTATATATTCTACAAATTGTTCAACGCTCATACTTCCCTTGTCAGCGCCTTCATGACGTACTGACACGGAATTTCCGCCGACCTCCTTCTCGCCTACTATGGCAAGCAGAGGCACCCGCAGGAGGGCTATGTCGCGTATTCTCTTGCCGAGTGTCTCGTTACGGGCATCAACGGAAGCGCGAATTTCGGAATTTTTAAGCAATTCGCAAACTTTTTCCGCATAATCCGCATATTTTTCACTGACTGGCAATATTTTAACCTGATCAGGAGCGAGCCATACGGGAAGATGTCCGGCTGTATGTTCGAGCACCACTGCCGTGAATCTCTCTATGGAGCCGAACGGAGCGCGATGTATCATCACGGGACGCTTCTTGCTTCCATCCGAGTCGATATACTCCAGTTCGAATCTCTCTGGCAGATTATAGTCGACCTGAATCGTACCGAGCTGCCAGCGGCGTCCGATAGCGTCCTTCACCATGAAATCGAGCTTGGGTCCGTAGAACGCGGCCTCGCCCTTGACCACCACGGTCTTGAGGCCCTTCTTCTCGGCGGCCACGACAATCGCGTTCTCCGCCTTCTCCCAGTTCTCGTCGCTGCCGATATACTTCTCCTTGTTGTCCGGATCCCTGAGTGACACCTGAGCCATGTAGTCAGTCATCTTCAGAGTCTTGAACACATAGAGAATCAGGTCTATCACCTTCTCGAACTCCTCCTGGAGCTGATCGGGACGGCAGAAAAGGTGGGCGTCATCCTGGGTGAAGCCGCGGACTCTCGTAAGTCCGTGGAGCTCACCGCTCTGCTCATAGCGGTATACGGTTCCGAACTCCGCGAAACGGAGCGGAAGATCCCTGTATGAGCGGGGCGAACTGCGGAAAATCTCACAGTGGTGAGGGCAGTTCATGGGCTTGAGCATATATTCCTCTCCTTCCTGGGGAGTATGTATGGGCTGGAAAGAATCCTTGCCGTACTTGGCGTAATGGCCGGAAGTCACATAGAGCTCCTTGCCTCCGATATGCGGAGTCACCACCGGAAGATAGCCGAGCTCGGACTGTTTCCTGCGCAGGAAATTCTCGAGCACGTTGCGCATCACGGCTCCGCGGGGCAGCCACAGAGGCAGTCCGGGGCCAACGCGGTTCGAGAAGGTGAATAGCTCCATTTCCTTTCCGAGCTTGCGGTGATCCCTCTTCTTCGCCTCCTCCATCATCTGGAGATATTCGTCGAGCATGATCTTCTTGGGGAAGGTCACGCCGTAGATACGGGTAAGCTGCTCGCGGTTCTGGTCGCCTTTCCAATAGGCTCCGGCGATGGCCGTGAGCTTGATCGCCTTGATGTCGTCGACATGCTTGACATGAGGGCCGCGGCAGAGGTCCGTGAAGTTTCCGTTGGTATAGAAAGTAATGGTACCGTCTTCCAGATCATTGATGAGTTCGCACTTGTACTGGTCTCCCTTTTCAGTGAAATACTCAAGAGCTTCCTCCTTGGAAACCTTCCTGCATTCGAAGGTCTCCTTGCTCTTCGCGAGCTCCTTCATCTTATCCTCTATGGCCTTGAGGTCGGAATCCGAAATCTGACGGCCTCCGAGGTCGACATCATAGTAGAAACCGGTTTCAACGGCAGGGCCTACTCCGAACTTTACGCCCGGATAGAGGGCCTCCAGCGCCTCGGCCATCAGATGAGCCGAAGAATGCCAGAATATCCTTTTCGCCTCGTCATCGTCCCAGGGGCGGATCGTGCCGTCGGTAAATGCAATTGTCAGCATATCATCATTTGTTTTTAAACGGACAAAGATAGGAATATTTTTCCAACTTGGCTCCGGCTTTTTTATTATCTTTGCCTTCACTATGCCTGAAAAGAATATATTGCTGAACAGCGCCGCAAAGGCCGGCCTTGTTCTCGGAGCCGTATCCATATTATCCGTACTGCTGACATGGCTGATCGACAAGATCGGCGCCGGCAGCACCGGCGCGCTCATGGCTGTCGGAGTGGTCAACACCCTGCTGTGGGCGGCGAAGCTGGCAGGCTGCATCCTGCTGATGCGCTTCTTCATGCGGCGCTTCTCCGCGGCCGACCCCGAAGCCGACAATTCCAGAGTCTTCCGCTTCGGGATGGTGACCGCCCTGCTTTCCGCGCTCGTGTATTCCGCATTCTACATGGCCTACCTGATGTTCATTGAACCCGAAGCCATAGACATGGCCCTCGACATCATACGGGAGAACCCCATGATGGACAGCAACAGCATCGCCGCTGCCGAACAGATAGCCCCGATGCTGCCGACCTACGCCTTCTTCATCAATCTTTTCTACTGCTTCATCTACGGCACCATCCTTTCGGCTATACTTTCGCGGAACATTCCGCCGCGCAATCCGTTCGCAGGTGAGGGCTTCAACAGACAATAGGCAATGGACATCTCGATAATCATCCCCTCATACAACGAGCGCGAATCCCTTCCCGAACTCGTCGAATGGATAGAGAGGGTCACTTCCGAGGGAGGATGGTCGCACGAAATCATAATCGTGGACGACGGGAGTACCGACGGCTCCTGGAAGACCATAAAGGAACTCGCCGGCCGCCACCCGGAACTCCACGGAATCTCCTTCAGGCGCAACTACGGAAAATCCGCCGCTCTGTACTGCGGTTTCGCGAAAGCCCAGGGTGACGTGGTATTCACCATGGACGCCGACCTTCAGGACTCTCCCGATGAAATTCCGGAAATGTACAGGATGATAACGGAGCAGGGCTATGACCTCGTGTCCGGATGGAAACAGCACCGACAGGACAACGCCCTGACGAAAAACCTGCCCTCCAAGCTCTACAACGCCACCGCGCGCTGCATCACCGGCATAAAGCTGCACGACATGAACTGCGGGCTCAAGGC
>DVLC01000013.1 GCA_018715685.1 Candidatus Cryptobacteroides merdipullorum | reverse complement strand
TCTCCCTGCCAGGGGACAAACAGGTTTAGAGCCGGGACAATAGGCTCTAAACCTTTTTTCCGTATTTAATTTTTCTCTTTTTCCACAGGCAGAATATGTCAAAGAAGACCAACAACAAGCGAATTAATTTTGCCACTTCCAAGATTCTGGAATATCCCGATCTGCTGGAAGTGCAGCTGAAGTCCTTCAAGGACTTCTTCCAGCTCGAAACCACACCGGAGAACAGGAAGAACGAAGGCCTTTTCAAGGTATTCCAGGAGATATTCCCCATCGAGGATACGAGGAACAACTACAAGCTCGAATTCATCGACTATTTCATCGATCCTCCGAAATACACGATAGAGGAATGCCTCGACAGGGGCCTCACCTACAATGTGCCTCTCAAGGCGAAGCTCCGGCTTTCCTGCACGGACCCCGACCACGAAGACTTTGACACCCGCGTCCAGGATGTTTATCTCGGGAACATCCCCTACATGACTCCTGCCGGAACATTCGTGATCAACGGTTCTGAAAGAATTATCGTTTCACAGTTGCACAGGTCGCCAGGCGTGTTCTTCGACCAGAGCATGCACGCCAACGGAACAAAGCTCTACTCCGCCCGCATCATTCCCTTCAAGGGTTCATGGATAGAGTTTGCAACCGACATCAACAATGTGATGTACGCGTACATCGACCGCAAGAAGAAGCTTCCGGTCACCACGCTGCTCAGAGCCATAGGCTTCAACTCTGACAAGGACATCATAGACATCTTCGATCTTGCGGACGAGATCACCGTCAGCGCAAATGAACTTGAAGCCAACAAGGGCCGCAAGCTGGCCAACAATGTCCTCAAGACCAAATTCGAGGACTTCATCGACGAGGACACAGGCGAAGTGACCCCTGTGGAGCGTATCGAGATCATCGTCAAGAGAGGCGAAATTCTCGATGACGACACCATTGCCGCAATCCTCGACACCGACGAGAAGACTATCCTGCTCCAGAAGGATGAAGTCGGATCGAACGAATACGCGATCATCTTCAACACCCTGCAGAAGGATCCCACCAACACCGAGATAGAGGCTATCAACTACATCTACAAGCAGCTCCGCAACTCGGAACCGCCCGATGAGAGCACCGCAAGGGACGTGATCGACAAGCTCTTCTTCTCGGAAAAGAGATATGACCTCGGAAACGTGGGCCGCTACCGTCTGAACAAGAAGCTCAATCTGACGATTGATCCCGACGTGCGCGTGCTCACCAACACCGACATCATCGAAATCATCAAATACCTGATCCAGCTGATCAACTCCAAGGCTACGGTCGACGACATCGACCACCTCTCAAACCGCCGTGTGCGCACGGTAGGCGAGCAGCTCGCGAACCAGTTCAGCGTAGGACTCAGCCGCATGGCCCGCACCATCAGGGAGAGGATGAACGTACGCGACAGCGAGCAGTTCAACCCCATCGACCTCATCAACGCCAAGACGCTGTCGTCGATGATCAATTCCTTCTTCGGCACGAGCCAGCTTTCGCAGTTCATGGACCAGACCAACCCTCTTGCCGAAATCACGCTCAAGAGGCGTCTCTCCGCGCTCGGCCCCGGCGGGCTCAGCCGCGACAGAGCTGGATTCGAGGTCAGGGACGTGCACTACACCCACTACGGAAGGCTCTGCCCTATCGAGTCTCCTGAAGGACCCAACATCGGCCTTATTTCATCTCTCTGCGTATACGCGCGCATAGACGACCTCGGATTCATCGAGACTCCCTACCGCGACGTCAAGAACGGAAAGGTGGATCTTTCGGCCGAAGGCTGCCACTACATGAGCGCTGAGGAAGAGGAGAACAAGCTCGTGTCGCTGGCCAACGTCAAGATGGACGATGACGGAAATATCCTCGAGGACCGCATACAGTGCCGCCTTGAGGCTGACTTCCCCGTAGTGACCAAGGACGAGGTTGACTACATGGACGTCGCTCCGAACCAGATGGCTTCAGTGGCGGCATCCCTGATTCCCTTCCTTGAGCACGACGACGCGCACCGCGCATTGATGGGCGCGAACATGATGCGCCAGGCCGTTCCCCTTCTCAAGCCCGAGGCTCCTATCGTGGGCACCGGACTCGAAGAGAGGGCATGCGCCGACTCGCGCACACAGTTCATCGCCGAACGCAGCGGAGAAGTGACCTATGTCGACGCAAATGAGATTCGCATACGCTATGACCGCACGGAGAACGAGAACTTCGTAAGCTTCTCCCCCGAGGAGACGACCTACAAGCTCCCGATCTACCGCAGGACCAACCAGAGCACGACCATCACCCTCACCCCTATCGTAAGAAAGGGCGACAAGGTCGAGAAGGGACAGGTGCTCACCCAGGGTTATGCCACGGAGAACGGAGAGCTCGCGCTCGGACGCAACCTCAAGGTGGCGTTCATGCCCTGGAAAGGTTACAACTACGAGGACGCCATCGTGCTCTCGGAGGAGATGGTAAAGTGGGATGTGCTCACTTCAGTGCATGTCGACGAATATCTGACAGAGGTGCGCGACACGAAGCGCGGAATGGAGGAGCTCACCTCCGACATCCCCAATGTCAGCGAGGATGCGACCAAGAACCTCAGCGAAAACGGTATCGTTCGCGTGGGCGCCCACATCGAGCCGGGCGACATCATGATAGGCAAGATCACCCCGAAGGGCGAGAGCGACCCTTCTCCCGAGGAGAAGCTGCTCAAGGCCATCTTCGGCGACAAGGCCGGTGACGTGAAGGACGCCTCTCTCAAGGCCAACCCCTCCCTGAGCGGAACCGTGATCAAGACCGCGCTCTACACCAAGCTCTCCAAGGAGACAGGAAAGAAGAGCACCACCGTGAAGAACGAGCGCCAGAGCCGTCTTGAAATGCGTCAGGCCGAATATGACCGCAGGGCGGAGAAGCTCTATTCAGACTTCATCCAGAAGCTCACCATCCTTACCAAGAACAAGAAGAGCGCGGGCATCACCGACCTCTACGGGGTCGAGATTCTGCCCAAGGACAAGAAGATCACAGCGGAACTCCTCAGGAGCATCGACTACAACAACATCAACTCCAACAAGTGGACGACCGAGAAGGAGACCAACGAGCTGATACGCGATCTCATCAACAACTTCTGCATAGCCCTCAAGACCGAGCAGGCGAACTGCAGGCGCGAGATGGACAGCATCAAGGTCGGCGACGAGCTCCCCAACGGAGTCATGCAGATAGCCAAGGTCTACATCGCCAAGAAGCGCAAGATCACCGTCGGCGACAAGATGGCGGGACGTCACGGAAACAAGGGTATCGTAGCCAAGATCGTACGCCGCGAGGACATGCCTTTCCTTGAGGACGGCACCCCCGTGGACATCGTGCTCAACCCTCTCGGCGTGCCTTCACGAATGAACCTCGGCCAGATCTATGAGACTGTGCTCGGCTGGGCCGGCGCAAGACTCGGACTCAAGTTCAGCACCCCGATCTTCGACGGCGCGAGCATAGACGAGATCTGCGACTACACCGACAAGGCCGGCGTTCCCAGATTCGGAAAGACCCGTCTGCGCGACGGAGGCACCGGAGACTACTTCGACCAGCCCGCGACCGTAGGCGTGATCTACATGATCAAGCTCGGCCACATGGTCGACGACAAGATGCACGCCCGTTCGATAGGTCCCTACTCCCTGATCACCCAGCAGCCTCTCGGAGGAAAGTCACAGTTCGGAGGCCAGCGTTTCGGAGAGATGGAGGTATGGGCGCTCGAAGCATTCGGCGCGGCCAACGCTCTTCAGGAGATTCTGACCGTCAAGTCGGACGACGTGGTCGGAAGATCCAAGACTTACGAGGCTATCGTCAAGGGAGATCCCATCCCGCCCGCAGGCATTCCGGAGTCACTCAACGTGCTGCTCCACGAGCTCCGCGGTCTCGGTCTCAAGGTTACACTGGAATAATTGTTTGAACGATAAGGAATTATGCCTACTTTCAATAACAAAGACAATAAGACAAAGAGCAATTTCCAGACAATAAGCATCTCGCTTGCGTCGCCGGAGGATATCATGGCGCGCTCCAGCGGTGAGGTTCTCAAGCCGGAAACCGTAAACTACAGGACCTACAAGCCCGAGCGCGAAGGACTGTTCTGCGAAATGATTTTCGGCCCCACCAAGGACTACGAATGCTACTGCGGAAAGTACAAGAGGATACGCTACCGCGGAATCGTCTGCGACAGGTGCAAGGTCGAGGTTACAGAGAAGAAGGTGCGCCGCGAAAGGACAGGACACATCAAGCTGACCGTCCCCGTCGCCCACATCTGGTACTTCAAGTCCGCCCCCAACAAGATCTCCGCTCTTCTGGGCCTGCCCGCAAAGAAGCTGGAGTCCGTGATCTACTATGAGAAATACATAGTGGTACAGCCCGGTGCGAGCGGACTTGAGAAGATGGATCTTCTGTCCGAGGACGAATATCTCGACATACTCGCCAAACTGCCCGGCAACGGCAATCTCTCCGACTCCGATCCCGACAAGTTCGTCGCCAAGATGGGAGCCGAGGGTATCTATGACCTTCTCAAGGAGATAGATGTCGACGAGCTCGGCACGGAACTGCGCCAGAGAATGCTCGTGGAGACTTCCCAGCAGCGCAAGACCGAGATTCTCAAGCGTCTCCAGGTTGTCAAGTGGTTCCAGGAGTCCAAGGGCAAGAACCGTCCCGAGTGGATGATCATGGATGTGATTCCGGTCATCCCTCCCGATCTGCGCCCTCTCGTGCCCCTCGACGGAGGCCGTTTCGCGACTTCCGACCTCAACGACCTGTACCGCAGAGTCATCATCCGCAACAACCGTCTCAAGAGGCTCATCGAGATCAAGGCGCCCGAAGTGATTCTCCGAAACGAGAAGCGCATGCTTCAGGAAGCCGTCGACTCTCTGTTCGACAATTCCAAGAAGTCATCCGCCGTCAAGAGCGAGTCCAACAGGGCTCTCAAATCACTCTCCGACTCACTCAAGGGAAAGCAGGGACGCTTCCGTCAGAATCTGCTCGGAAAGCGTGTGGACTATTCCGCCCGTTCGGTCATCGTCGTCGGCCCCGAGCTCAACATGCATGAGTGCGGTCTGCCCAAGTTCATGGCGGCAGAGCTCTACAAGCCGTTCATAATCCGCAAGCTCATCGAGCGCGGCATCGTGAAGACCGTGAAGTCCGCCAAGAAGATCGTCGACCGCAAGGATCCGGTGATCTGGGACATCCTCGAGAACGTGATGAAGGGACATCCGGTGCTGCTCAACCGCGCGCCTACCCTGCACCGTCTCGGTATCCAGGCGTTCCAGCCCCGGATGATCGAAGGCAAGGCCATCCAGCTGCACCCGCTCGCATGTACGGCGTTCAACGCCGACTTCGACGGTGACCAGATGGCTGTGCACCTCCCTCTCGGCAACGCCGCGATCATGGAGGCGCAGCTGCTGATGCTCGGCTCTCAGAACATCCTCAACCCCGCCAACGGCGCTCCTATCACCGTGCCTTCGCAGGACATGGTGCTGGGTCTCTACTATATCACCAAGATCCGTCCCGGCGCGAAGGGAGAGAACAAGTGCTTCTACTCCCCCGAGGAGGTCATCGTCGCCTACGACGAGAAGGCCATCGAGATGCACGCCAAGATCAAGGTGCGCCTCCCGATCGACAAGCAGGACCCTTCAAAGGGAGTCCAGCTCGTGGAGACCACCGCCGGCCGCATCATCGTGAACCAGTATGTTCCGGACGAAGTTCCGTTCGTCAACGAGTTGCTCGGCAAGAAAGCGCTGCGCAAGATCATCACCGAGGTGATCAAGCACACCGGCGTGACCCGCACCGCGAAGTTCCTCGACGACATCAAGAACCTCGGCTATGACCAGGCATTCCGCGCGGGAATCTCCTTCAACCTCGGCGACGTGATCGTTCCGAAGGAGAAGACGACCCTCGTAGAGGAGGCCTACAAGCAGGTTGCGAGCATCCGCGACGACTACGACAACGGTTTCATCACCAACAACGAGCGTTACAACAAGGTCATCGACCTCTGGTCGGCTGTGGACAACAGGCTCACCAAGATCGTGACCCAGCAGATATCCGCCGACCAGCAGGGCTTCAACCCCGTGTTCATGATGCTGGATTCCGGAGCCCGAGGCTCTACCACCCAGATCAAGCAGCTCTGCGGAATGCGAGGCCTGATGGCCAAGCCCCAGAAGGCCGGAGCCTCCGGAGCGGACATCATCGAGAACCCTATCGTCTCCAACCTCAAGGAGGGAATGACGGTGCTCGAGTACTTCATCTCGACCCACGGAGCACGTAAGGGTCTTGCCGACACCGCGCTGAAGACCGCCGACGCCGGATACCTGACCCGCCGTCTCGTGGACGTGTCACACGACGTGATCATCACCGAGGAGGACTGCGGAACCCTCAGGGGACTCATCGCCACGGCGATCAAGAACAAGGACGACGTTGTCGAGTCTCTCGGCGAAAGGATACTCGGACGCACCTCGGTTCACGACATATTCAACCCTCTGACCGGAGAGCTCATCATCAAGGCCGGAGAAGAGATACGCGAAAAGGAGGCCGACCTCATCGACTCACTGCCCATCGAGCAGGTCGAGATCAGGTCAGTGCTCACCTGCGAGAGCCGCAAGGGCGTGTGCGCCAAGTGCTACGGCCGCAACCTCGCCACCAGCCGCATGGTCGAGAGAGGTGAAGTCGTCGGAGTCATCGCCGCGCAGTCCATCGGAGAGCCGGGAACCCAGCTTACCCTGCGAACCTTCCACGTCGGAGGTACCGCTTCCTCATCGGCCGCGGATTCTTCAATCGAGTCCAAGTACGACGGCGTGCTCAACTTCGAGGAACTGCGCACCATCGAGAGAATCACCGACGACGGCAGGACGGAGAATGTGGTCGTGAGCCGCATGACCGAGCTCCGCATAGTCGACGAGAACACCGGAATCACCTTCTCACAGTACGACGTTCCCTACGGAGCCGTGCTCTACAAGAATGAAGGCGACAAGGTGAAGAAGGGCGACCTGATCTGCGCATGGGATCCCTACAACGCCACCACCATCGTGGAGACCGCGGGTACCCTGCACTTCGAGAACATGATCGAAGGCAGCACCTTCCAGAAGGAGAGCGCCGACGAATTCTCGACCGTGACGGACAAGGTCATCATCGAGTCCAAGGACAAGACCAGGACTCCTATGATAGTCATCACCGGAGAGAACGGCGAGAGCCTCAGGCAGTACAACCTCCCTGTGGGCGCCCACATCCTCATGGAGGACGGAGACAAGGTCAAGGTCGGAGACATCATAATCAAGATTCCCCGCGCCATCGGCAAGGCGAGCGACATCACCGGAGGTCTGCCCCGCGTCACGGAACTCTTCGAGGCCCGCAACCCGTCCAGCCCTGCGATTCTGTCCGAAATCAATGGCGAAGTCCTCATGGGCAAGGTCAAGAGAGGAAACCGCGAGATCATCGTTCACAACAAGTACGGTGTCGAGAAGCACTACCTCGTGCCCCTCACCAAGCAGATTCTCGTACAGGAGAACGACTATGTCAAGGCCGGCTCAAGACTTTCCGACGGAGGCGTGTCACCTTCCGACATTCTCAACATACTCGGACC
>DVLC01000147.1 GCA_018715685.1 Candidatus Cryptobacteroides merdipullorum | reverse complement strand
GGTCAGTGCGAAGCTCATCGAAATAGAGCAGGCCTTCACCTATCTCCTCCCAGACCCTCTCCTGATAGAGGACTTCGTCAAACTCCTCCTTGCTCAATCCGGCAGGGATGGGTTCGGAGGGCACGGAGCGGTCATGGACAAGATTGAGTTTTTCGTACGCGTCGGCCGTAGGGCCGTTGAGCAGATTCTCCGCCTCCGCATAATTCAGCAGCACGTCCGAATAGCGGATAAGAATGAAGTTGTTCTTCGCCGTACCGGTTTCGAACGAGCTGGCTGTCCTGTCGTAGAATTTCACATTGCCGGGAGATGTCGTCGGCCACATGCCTTCACCCTGCCCGGAGTAGCCCTTATTCTCCGGCTCCCAGAAATAATGGATACCGGTAGTGGCCGTGAACTCGGTTATGAAGCACTGCTTCCTCACATCATTGTCGGAATATGACAGATAGTCCTTGTGGGAGAGGCCGGCCCTCGCATACATCGGAGCTCCGAGGCTCTCGTCGGTGATATTGATTCCGAAGTAGCAGTGCAGGCTGTTGTAGATATTGTCGCTCGAGGCTCCGAACTGAATCTCCAGCAGAGACTCGCGCGTATTCTTCGACGACTCCTCCACGAACCAGTACCAGAGAGATTTATAGTCCTTCAGAAGCTCATATTCCTTCGACGAAATCACCTTGCCGAGCCATTCCTTGGCATTGGTCAGATATTCCGTATTGTAGTCGCTCATGCATGCGCGGGTGAGCCATACATCACCGAGCAGGGCCATTGCGGCACCGCTGCTGATCTTGTAGTAAGCGTCGGCGCCCCATTCCGAACGGGCAGGGAGCACCTCGGCCGCATATTCAAGATCCGCGATGATATAGTCGTAGGTGTCGGAAACCGACTCTCTTGGTATCTCCAGACCTTCAAGACTTGAAGTATATGACTCCGGGATTGCGAGCCCTCCGTAAAGGCGCAGCAGAATGAACATCGTATATGCACGGATGAAACGGGCCTGCCCGTAGAAGTTGTCGCGGCTCTCCTCCGGCATCTCCACCTTGGCGGCTCTGCCTATCACCACGTTGCAACGGTTGATCAGATCATAGCCCTTGTCCCAGATGTTGATGTTGTAGGTCGTCTCCTGATTCACGCCCTGCCAGCAGTTGAAGCCTTTGACATTGCTCTTGCTGGCATGTGCAGGCATGGCATGCGACGTAACCAGCTCATAGGCATAGAGAGGATCCCAGGAGCCGAAGAGGTCGCCGAATCCGGCATAAACCGCCGTCATCGCCGTCTCAATATGTTCTTCGGTCCGATAATAACTGTAGGGATCCATGAATGTGTATGGATTCTCCTTGAGGTCAAGGCAGGAGCTGACCATCAGCACGGCCGCAAGGCCGGCGATACCGGATTTTACAATTCTATCGTATTTCATATTGCTGTTCGTTCTTGATTGGACAATGATGATTAAAACTTAAGACTCAGATTGAGGCTGACAGTGCGTATCCATGGATACGAGGTGTCTCCAGTCTCCGGATTGTAGCCGCGCTGATTGGCGAAAGTGATGAAGTTCTGCAGGTTCACGCCTACGGCAAGACCCTTGACTCCGGGCAGCCACTTGAACGGGGCCTCCCCGAAATCGTAATTGAGAGCTATGCTTTTGATGACGAAATAGAACTTGCCCGCGGCTATGCGGTCACTCATCTGCACATTGTTCGCTCCGGGAGAAGGCAGGAAGCCGTCCGGATTCTCGGGTGTCCACATCCTTTCGTAGGCCCACGCTCCGGGTACGCCTTGAGCTCCTTCTATCTGATTTTCCGCCACGACCAGGTAGGACGAGCCGAGAACATAACGGCTGGCGCCGCTTCCGAGAACCGAAAGGCTGAGGTTCTTCCAGCTCGCATCGAGAGCGAAGCCGTAAATGAACTTCGGATCGGTAGTGCCGACATTGACCTGGTCTTTCACCGTGATGCTTCCGTCTTCATCGAGATCCTTGTACATCTCATCGCCCAGCTTGGCCGTCGGCTGAATCTTCTGATATGCCGAGAGCTGGTCCTCGGTCTTGATTATGCCGTCGGAAACCAGATGATATCTGGAATTCAGCGGTTCGCCGACCTTCAGATATGAGCTTCCGCCCAGTCCGGAGGAAAGGGTTATGGACTCGACATCGCCGTACAGTTTCGTGATACGGTTGTCATTCCAGCTGAAATTGACGGCGAGATTCACGTTCCAGTCAGTAGTGCGCACCAGATTGGCGTTCAAAGAGAGCTCGACACCCTGGTTCACGATTTCCCCTACGTTGGAGAGCATGCTCTTGAATCCCGAGGTCGAAGGAATGGGCACATCGTAAAGCAGGTCGGATGTGACACGATAGTACCAGTCAGCGGTCACGTTGACCCGGTTGAACAGGGCGAAATCCACTCCTATATCGAACTGGTTGGCACGCTCCCACTTAAGGCCGTCATTGCCTATGGTCTCATAGAAGCCTTTGAGATCTATGTCATTGTAGATATAGTTGTCGGCAAGCAGTCTCGCAAGCGACTTGTAGTTGCCGATCTCCTGGTTTCCGGTCACTCCGAAACTGGCCCTGAACTTGAGATAGGTCAGCCAGTTGCTGTCCTTGAGGAAATCCTCCTCGGAAGCGCGCCATGCAAGGCCGACCGAAGGGAAGAAACCCCATTTGTTGTTTGTTCCAAAACGGGAGGAGCCGTCGCGACGTGCCGTCAGGGTGATCAGATACTTGTCCGCATAGGCGTATGAAGCCCTCGCCGTCATGGAAATCAAACGATTGGAATACTTGTCCGAAGTGTATGTCAGAGTCTCGCGGGATGCCTGCGACATGTCCCAGGCTCCGGTCTCGTCGTTGACGAATCCTTTTCCGGACAGAGCCATGGTTTCATAGACATAGTCCTGCCATGAATACACGGCGGTGGCCGTCAGACGGTGCTTTCCCCACTCGTTCTGATATGTCAGGATGTTTTCCGTAATACGGCTCATTTTCTTGAAATACGCCTGGCCTCCGCTGCCGGCATCGGTAGTTGTGGCCTTCATGGTCACATAGTTGTAGTCGTGCTGGTTGGAGATGTCGAGGCCGAAGTTGGTCCTGAAGGTCAATCCGTCGATGATCCGGAATTCGGCATACACATCACCGAACAGACGGCTGACGGATGTCTGATCCGTTATCTGCTGATAGTTCCACACAGGGTTGAACTCGCGGGACGCTCCGAAGTAGGGGGATATCGCAGGGTAATCGCTCGGACGCGCGGGGGTTCCGTCCTCCCGCCAGACGGGAAGAGTGTTCCAACCGGTGCGCCAGATTCCCGTAAGGCCCTCTCCGGCAAGCGGATCAGCCTTGTCCATATCGGAATAGGAATATTGGAGATGGGTTCCTACCTTGAGCCAGCTGCTGAACTTGTGGTCTATATTGGACCTGAAGGTGTATCTGTCGAAATATGAATTCGCGATCAGGCCATCCTGACTGTAGATGCTGCCGGAAAGCAGATAGTTCGTATCGCCAGTGCTGCCGTCGACGGTGATGTTGTAGTCCTGCACGGGGGTACAGTCGGCTATCAGTT
The DNA here is from genome assembly GCA_018715685.1 of Candidatus Cryptobacteroides merdipullorum. Lineage (GTDB taxonomy): Bacteria > Bacteroidota > Bacteroidia > Bacteroidales > UBA932 > Cryptobacteroides > Cryptobacteroides merdipullorum. The sequence goes on along the minus strand of DVLC01000147.1, from coordinate 4,665 downwards.
CGTCCTGCCAGTCGGTATTGGTGGCCGGGGCGGGGTTGGACTCGTTGTAGATGGATATGCCCTGCTTGTTCATGTAATAGTAGTTGATGTAGTCGACGAACTGGTCGTGGCTCATCACATCGAGAAGGCGTCCGGGGGTCTGGAAGCCGTAATTGGCGTTGAAAGTCACATTTTTCGTATTGGCCCGGCCGCTCTTCGTCGTAATCATTATCACACCGTTGGAACCTCTGGAACCGTAGATGGCAGTCGCCGAGGCATCCTTGAGGACTTCGATGCTCTCGATATCGTATGCACTCAGGTCGCTCATGGAGCTGTTCATCATCGGGAATCCGTCGACCACATAAAGAGGATCGTTGCCAGCGCTTATGGAGCCGTTTCCGCGGATCCGCATGGTCGGAGATTCGCCCGGACGGCTGTTGGAACGCACCATGAGTCCGGGAACCTGACCCTGAAGCGCGGTCATGGAGTTGGATGCCGTAATCGAGGATATCTTGTCATTTTTCACGGAAGCGATGGATCCGGTCAGATCCGTGGCCTTGACGGAGCCGTAGCCTATGACCACGGTCTCCTCCAGCATTTCCAGATCTTCGTCCAGAACAATGTCATAGACCGTCTTTCCGGCCTCCACGACAAAGCTCCGTGACGCGTATCCTATACAGGACACTTCCACGGTCTATCCGTCAGAAACGGGAACTGAATACTTTCCGTCAAGGTCAGAAACGGTTCCCGTATCAGTAGCCTTTACGACGACTCCGGCTCCGATCACAGGCATCCCGGAAGAATCCGTCACGCTCCCGGAAATAAGATTCTGCGCGGAAGCCCATACGCCGGAAAACAGCAGAGCCGCCGTCAGAATGACAGCCTTCACAGGAGAAGGCAGTTGGAAATTGATTTTCATATCGGCTGAATATTTTGATTGGTTGGATTAGTCGTGAAAGTGGTTCCGCCGACAAATATATATGTCCGGACAACACATGAACACGTTCGTGGACAGCTGTCCATATTTTGGAGACACCAGTCCATGTTCCCTGCCGCGAAGCGGGAGAATTGCCGTTTCAACTATTTATCTTTGCATAAAAACATATCATCATGACATCAAGACTATTGACCGCAGTTCTTGCTCTCGCATTGGTCTGCCAGCAGACGGCGGCGCAGGAGAGCATCTCCCTGAACGGGAACTGGAGCTTCCGTCTCGCCAGGACCGAGAAGCAAGTCTCCGCCCTCGAAGATTTCTACAGAAGCGATTACCGGGAAAAAGGCTTCGACAGCATCGAAGTGCCCTCGAACTGGGCGGTGCTCGGCTACGAAGAACCCGTCTACAGAGGTTTCAGGAACGACGAGGCGAGCACGGGCTTCTACCGTCTCGCGTTCAAGACACCCGAAGGCATGGGCGGCAAACGCCTGCTTCTCAACTTCGGCGGCGTCTGGGCGGAAGCCGACGTATGGCTCAACGGTGAATATCTTGGCAGACATTCGAGCGGATATACCGGCTTCTCGTTTGTGGTGACCGGCAAGCTCAGAACCGACGGCGGCGACAATCTGCTGGCAGTCAAGGTCAGCCAGGTCAGCCGCGACTACAAGTTCGACACCTACGACGACTGGACGCTCGGAGGAATATACCGCGACGTCACGCTCACTTCGATGCCGAAAAACCGCTGGATAGACTATGTGACCGTGCGCAGCGACTTCGATGAATTCTACGAAAACGCCGACCTCGACATCCGCGTCTTCGTGGCCGACACCCGCAAGGAGACACTTCCCGGCAACTATCCCAGCCCAGGAAGTCCGTACCAGCTCAGACTGACCCTCAACGACGCTCAAGGCGGTACCGTGCAGAGCAGGATCATAGACGTCCCCGCCCATATCTCCACCGGACGCGAGCATCACCAGACCCTGCATCTTGTGAAACCCGAGAAATGGACGGCGGAGACTCCATATCTGTACACTCTGAAAGTGGAGCTTGTCGACGAAGGGACCGTCACCCAGACCTGGGAAGACAAGATTGGCGTGCGGGAGATCAGCACCGAAGGAGGAGTTTTCCGAATCAACGGGCAGACGGTCAAGCTGCGCGGAGTGAACCGTCATGACGAGTACCCGGATGTCGGACGCGCGACGCGCAGGGAGCACTGGCTCCAGGACATCACGATGATGAAGGAAGCCAACATAAACTATGTAAGGTGCAGCCATTACACCCCGGCAGAAGGCTTCATAAGACTTTGCGACTCACTCGGAATATACCTGAGCAACGAGGTGTCCGTCGGAGGAGCCGGCAATCTGATGTATGATCCTTCATACATGTCCTCGACGCTGATCAGAGCCGACGAGACCGTACGCCGGGACATCAACAGAGCCTCGATCGTCGTTTGGTCCGTGGGCAATGAGGACCCCATGACTCCACAGCACCTCGCGGCGATAAAATACATAAAGGCGATAGATCCTACAAGGCCCGTGCTGATTCCCTGGCGGTACGAGCAGTGGCTGCCGGAAGAGATAGACATGCTTTCAGTCCATTATTGGAAGCCGGCGGAATACGACAGCATAGCCGGCAACTCCCGCAGGCCGATAATCACCACCGAATACACCCATGCTTACGGCAACGAAGGCATGGGAGGACTGGACGAGCGCTGGAAGGCTCTCACGAAGCATGCGGCGGGCGCCGGCGCGGCAATATGGATGTGGGAGGACCAAGGGCTCAGCACTCCCATGGTGAAGCCCTCAAGCTACACGGACTATTTCAGCCCCGACCCCCATCTGCGTATAGACGGACAAGGCTGGGACGGCATCGTGGATTCATGGCGCAATCCCACCGGAGACTACTGGGAGGCGAAGGCGGTCTATGCACCAGTATACCCTCTCGTGGAAAAGGCTGTGTTCACGCCCGGAGATTCCGAAATAGTGATTCCGATACAGAATGACTACGATTTCACCGATCTGTCGGAAACAGGCATTCACTGGGAGCTCTTCGAGGAGGGAAGGATGCTTGACAGCGGCGACGCCCGCATCTCCGGAGCGCCCCACAGTTCGCACATATTCCGTATGCCCGTATCCGCGACAGGCTCGGAGCTTAAGGCGGGAAGGAGCTATTACGCGCACATCAGCTTCATCAATGCCAACGGCCACGAAATAAACAGGAGCTCCGTAGAACTGATTCCCGCAGTGGCCACGTCCGCCGCCCGGATGACTCCCCTCTCGCTCGAAGTCCGGGAAACCGGGACTACGGTCACAGTCAGCGCCGGCGGGAACGAATACAGTTTCGACCGCGGCACCGGAGAGCTGAACGGCATTTCCGGGAACGGGGAATCTCTTGCCACAGGACTCTCCCCCATTGTCTGGAGGCCGCTCGACCAATGCGAGGTGACCGCATTCTCCAAAGCTGACAGAAAGTACGGCCATGACCTCGGAACCGCCGTGGCGGGTGCAAAGAAATTCGAGATCTCCGAAGAGGAAGACCGCGTACGAATCGACGCGGAAACGACCTACACCGTGACACCCGGAGAATACTATAATGTGACCTGGCGCTACCTTGTCAGAGCCGACGGCTCGCTTTCGGTTCATTATGAGCTACTTCCCCATCTCGGCATCACCCAGCTGCCGATAGCCGGCATGACACTCTCGACGGCGGCCGCACCTGAAAGTCTCGCCTGGCTCGGTTATGGCGAAACCGACTCATGGCCCTACAGACAGAAGGCGGCGATCTTCGGCTACTGGGGCGGCAAGGCGGATTCAGGTATAGGAAACAAGGCTGCAAGGCGCGTCGATCTGGACTTCGGAGAAACGGGACTTTCGGCCGAGTTCAACGGCTACCTATGGCGCAGCCCGGAGAATCCGTCGGGCATTCATCTGCTCTCGGAAGTATTCGCCCGCCCCGAAAAGGGACGCCAGGCCGGAGAGGAGATGCCGCAGCTTCGTACTGACAACGGGCAGCCCTTTGCCGGAGACATTATTATCCGTATATTTGGATTATGAGATATTCAAGGCTTCTTCTTTGTCTTGCACTCCCTGCCATGGCCTGCAGCTGCGGCAGGGAGTTGCCGGTTGACACCTTGGCCGACGCATGGGAAGTGTTCTCAACTCCGCAGGACAGCTGCCGGACCAAGGTCTGGTGGTTCCACGGCGAGACGGAGACCACAAGGGAAGGCATAACCGCCGACCTGGAGGCGTTCAGGCGGGCCGGAGTCGGAGGAGTCGTGTACTATGACCAGGTGCATGCCGGTTCACCCGACGCATTGGACGCATTCTCGCCGCAATGGTGGGAGATGCTCAAGTTTTCGGCCCGGGAAGCCGACAGACTCGGCCTGAGCTTCGAAATCAATCTTTCAAACGGATATGTATCCGGAGGGCCGTGGATCACGGATTCACTGGGGATGCAGAGGCTGCTCTCGGCCGACACGCTCATAAGCGGAGGACGGCGCGTCTCGCTTGAACTTCCGGAACCGGACAGGAAGACCTGGTGGGATGTCGCTACAGTGGCCTTCCCGGCAGAAAGTGCGGACATGCAGGAATATTCGGACTGGACGGAAAACGGAAAGATCCTGAACATGGCGACTGACGGCGCCGTCACGGTCAGAAGCATCAGCTACAGCACGAAGCCGTCAGGAAAATACAGAGGAGGGGCGATGAACGAACCCGGGCCGCCGGCAGAGGAATTCTACAGTCCCTCATTCA
>DVLC01000146.1 GCA_018715685.1 Candidatus Cryptobacteroides merdipullorum | reverse complement strand
GCCACGGTCGTGGGTGATACCGTAGGAGATCCTTTCAAAGACACGTCAGGGCCTTCCCTGAACATCCTGATCAAGCTCATGAGCATGGTCTCCATAGTGATGGCGGGGGTGACCGTGGCGATCAGTCTGTTCTGATTTTCCATGGAAAGAACATAAAACCGCTGTAGACAATGCAGTTTGACCCTCTCGACATGGCCAACTACAAGATCGAGAAGCTGCCAAAGATGCAGAAGACCGGTTTCGAGCGGACGATGCAGCTGATCGGCGGACCGTTGGCCATAGTAGTCTTCATTTTACTATATTGGATCGTAGACATACCTTTTCTTGACAATCTCACCCGCGACGGACTCGCGGACACGGCCGCTGCGAGATTCGACGTCGTCGGCGCCGAGCAGTTCGTCAGGATAAACTACGCGATGCTCGCGATCTTCGCGGCTTCGATAGTGCTGTGGATCACGGAGGCCATACCCAATTACCTGACCTCCCTGCTGGTGATTCTCGGCATCGTGCTGACCGGCATCACCACCGAGAAGACCGCCTTCGCCCAGCTCGGACATCCCGTGATGTGGCTGAACATCCTGTCGTTCGTCCTCGCGAGCATGCTCGTGAAGACCCAGGTCGCAAGACGCTTCGCGCTATGGTTCGTGCTCCGTTTCGGCAAGAACTCGGCCGGCGTGATGCTGAGCTTCATAGTGATCAACATCGTGCTGTCCGCATTCATCTCGGCGACCACCGCCAAGGCGGCCATACTGCTGCCCATCTTCATGGTGGTATGTGCGGTATACGGCGCGACCGGCGGGGACAACCGCAACAACTTCGGCCGCAACCTCGTGCTGCAGAACCTCTTCCAGATCAATCTCGGGGCGAACGGCTTCATGACCGGCTCCGGCGCCACGCTGCTCGCAAGCTCCATGATAGCCACTGCGATGGGCTGGGAGACCTTCGGCTATACGCGCTGGCTAGTGGCGGCTCTGCCGATGAGCATCGTGCTGATACTGATCGCTTGGTTCGTAGGCACCAAGATAATCTTCCCGCTCAAGCCCGAGGAACGCAAGCCTCAGATCGAAGGAGGCATGGACAGGCTCAGGCAGGAGCTCGACAAGATGGGAAAGATGAGCGGCGAGGAATACCGCGCAATTGCCATAGTGAGCGGCGTGCTGATACTCTGGGCGACCGAGAACCTGCACGGCATAAGCCCCACTTCGGTGGCCTTCATCGGTGCCGTCGTGGCCCTGCTGCCGAAGATCGGAGTCGTCAAGTGGAACGACGTCGACATCCCCTGGCACCTGCTGCTGTTCTCCGCGGGAGCCTACACCCTCGGCGCCGGTCTGGACGCCACGGACATCTCCGGCACGATGGTGGCGTCGCTGTTCGACAGCATAGGCATAAGTGCGCAGACCCCGTTCTGGGCGGTCTACATGCTGCTCACGGGCGCAATGCTGCTCACGGCGCTCATTTTCCAGTCGAAGACCATGCAGACCCTGATATTCGTGCCCATAGCCATCTCTGTGGCGCAGCAGTTCGGCTATCCCGTGATGTCGCTCGCCTTCCCGGTAGCGATGCTCGTCGGGCATGTCTACGTGCTGCCTTTCAATTCGAAGCCCGCGGCCCTGCTCTACACCACCAACCAGTACAGCTGGAGCGACACCTTCAAGTTCGGAATCACGATGATGGCCATAAGCTGGCTCGTGATGCTGCTGTGGGGAGCCACGGTGCTGCACTGGCTCGGCTACACTCCGGCATTGTTCTGACGCCATGATATCGATCAAAGCAGGCAGGCACGACGACCGCTCGGTCGAGTTCAAGTTCGGTTTCTCGGGGGAAAACACCTCCGGGAAGCCGCACCGGTATGCCGTCAACACGTGGATTTTCATTCCGGGGAGCCTGGACATAGACCCGGAGACTTACGGCAAGGACCAGTTCTACCGTGACATCAAGTCGAACTTCAGGCTCATCACCCCGGTGTTCCGGCTCGACGAGATAAGCGGATGCGGGGCGGTGCCGCTGGAACAGCTGCGAGGCGCCGTGAAAAAGCTGACCGACAACCCGTCCGACAAGACAGAAGCCGCCTTCGAATATCATATAAAAATGTTCGCCGCCATCTACAAAAGCGCGCTGCGGGACTACTCGCGGGCGATCATACGGACCGGGACGGGGCCGGAGGCGGAAAGGCTCGCCATCACCATGGTGAAGCTGTGCCAGGAGATACTTTCAGCCTACCGGAGCTTCCTTCCGGAAATCACCGGACCGGGCATGAACGGAGAGGTCAGGGACTATTTTCTGCTTGGAGACGAATTCATGAGCAGGCAGACCGATCTGCGGGCGGTCAGAGTGCTCATGAACGTCAGATTTCCGGGCGACAGCATCGCCGCCGGCATGCTGAACGGGCTTCTCGCCGAGGAGAGACGATACAAGCAGTCCATGCATTTCGAAACCTTCGAGGCGGACGAGCCCAGAAAGAACAGCAGGCTCGTGTACCGCTACGGCATGCTCAAGAAATACATCGAAAGCGAGCTGTACATCCGTCTGAAGAAGAAGCGCGACGGTTTCGCCGTCGAACAGATCTACTACAGCCTCGCTGCCGGACTCGCGATGATCTTCGCCACCGGCGTCGCCTGGGCTTTCCAGCTGCGCTACGGCAACATCACCACTCCCCTGTTCGTGGCTCTCGTGATAAGCTACATGCTCAAGGACAGGATAAAGGAGCTGATGCGCTACTATTTCGCCCACAAGAGGCTCAACCGCTACTTCGACCACAAGGCGCACATACGCATAGGAAGACAGGACGTCGGAACGATAAAGGAAGGCGTCGACTTCATCAGCGAGGCCCAGACCCCGGAGGAAGTGATCAGGGCCAGGCTCTCCGACACCGACGTGCCGTTCGAGAACCGCATCTTCGAGGAGAGGATACTGCTCTACCGCAAGCTCGTCGAAATCGACCACGAAAAACTCAACGAGAACGCCTCCTATCCGGTGGCCGGCATCAACGATATCTTCCGGCTCCACGTCAACCGTTTCACGCTGAAGATGGACAACCCCGAAATCCCCGTCGAGGCGATGTCGCCCGAGTCCGACACGGACATCATGGAAGTCCAGAAATATTACAAGGTCCACATCGTCGTGCAGATGCAGGACGGCCAGGATGTCAGTTACCGCCAGTTCTGCCTCATGATGACGCGGGACGGCATCCTGAGCGTGAAATAGACTCCGGGACCTACTGCGCCAGCGCCGCCAGGTTGCTCTTCAGCTGCTCCACGGAACTTGCCCCGACGATGACCGATGTCACGTCGTCGCGGCGCAGCACCCATCTCAGCGCATACTGGGCGAGAGTGAGACCGCTGGCGGCCGCCTCGTCGTTCCATGCCGAAATCCGGGCGAGCAGTTCCGGCGTCATAACTTCCGGCTTGAGGAAGCGGCTGTGAGTCATACGCGAACCGGACGGCACGCCGTGCAGGTATTTCCCGGTCAGCAGTCCCTGGGCGAGAGGCGAAAAGGCTACGAAGCCCGCCCCCTCCGAAGCCGCCTGAGGAATTATCTCGTCCTCTATCGCCCTGTCGATCATGTTGTACCTGCCCTGATAGACCAGACAGGGGACATGCTGTTCCCGCAGGTAGCCGTAGGCGGCCGCGGCCATTTCGGGAGGATACTTGGATATGCCGACATACAGCGCCTTTCCCTGACGGACTATGTCCACGAGGGCCTGCATGGTCTCCTCTATGGGCGTCAGCGGGTCGGGACGATGGGAATAGAATATGTCCACATAATCCAGACGCATGCGCCTGAGGCTCTGGTCCAGGGAGGCGATCAGGTTCTTGCGCGAGCCCCACTCGCCGTAAGGCCCCGGCCACATGTCGTGCCCGGCCTTGGTGGCCACCACGATCTCGTCGCGATGAGCCTTGAGCGAAGATGCGAATATCTCCCCGAAACGGGTCTCGGCGGAACCGTAGGGCGGACCGTAGTTGTTGGCGAGATCGAAATAGGTGATTCCGTGGTCGAAGGCGTACTCCACGATACGGCGGCAGTTGTCGGGATCAGCGTCCTCGCCGAAGTTATGCCAGAATCCCAGCGATATTTCAGGCAGCAGCAGTCCGCTGCGTCCGCACCTGCGGTACTTCATCGCCTCGTAGCGAGGCTCGGTAAGCTTGTAGTTCTCCATCCGCTCTGCTTTATAATATAGGTGTCATGCAAATTTACATCACATTGCAGAAAAAATGCAAAAAAATTTTGTCGGTTTAAAAAAGTAGTATATCTTTGCAGTCCCTTACTGAAAGGCAAGGTCAAGATCATTGAAAATACTGAAAGATAAGTACAAGCAAGAACAGCAAGTACCAAGAGAACGAGAAGAAACGAGAGCGTTGATTTCTTAAGAGATAAGAGGGAGCGGGGACAGGCTTGGAGAATTTGTGATATACAAAGAAGAGTTTGATCCTGGCTCAGGATGAACGCTAGCGGCAGGCTTAACACATGCAAGTCGAGGGGCAGCGCGCGGGTAGCAATACCTGTGGCGGCGACCGGCGGAAGGGTGCGTAACACGTGA
>DVLC01000145.1 GCA_018715685.1 Candidatus Cryptobacteroides merdipullorum | reverse complement strand
TGAAAGCGAAGATTTATACCTATATAACATCCTTTAACAGAATCAAGTCGAAGAATGATGAAATCAAATCCGGTAACTGGGACTTCTCCAATTCTGAATACTGGGATTTGGATAATGAATACCTTGCTCCTCTGAAACAGTTTCTCTTGCGGTTCATTTAAGTCCATGACGATGAATCCTACAAGTCTGCCGCCATTCCAAAACGATCTTTTCCACACCACCTTTGAAGGTTTTGCGAAGGCTGTGTTCAGAAAACTGCCGCTGGACAGCGATCTGTGGTATGTGTTCGTTCCTGAGGCGCTGGCAGTAATCGCCTGCGGCGTCTTGGTTCCGATATTGCTGTTCAAGTTGTTCAGGAGATACAGGGTGACGAGGGTGATGTTCGGGCTGTAAGGCGGATTTGGAGAATTCTCCACGAGGGCGTTTTTCCTTTTATTCACTATATTTGTTGAAGTGATTTTTTTGAGAATTTATGATTGAGCAGATTCTCATAGACAATTATAAATCGATAAGGTCCTTGCGGCTTCCTCTGAGGAGGCTCAATGTCCTGATCGGCTCCAACGGTGCAGGTAAAAGCAACCTCATATCGTTTTTCGAACTGACCAAGGCCATTTATGAGCAGCGTTTCGGGGGCTATACTTTGGAACATGGCGGAATTGACAATCTGTTGTACCGGGGACGAAAGGTTTCCCCTGTCATGAAGGGTTTACTGGATTTTGACAATAATAACGCGGTATTCTATGCAATTAAGCCGGCCCAGTCTAACAAAGGGTATATTGATTGTGTCGGAGATTACTTCAATAGCCGCCATCTGCCGGAGAAGGACTATGATAAGTGGAATCGGATTTTCTGGGACAAAGGCGTTGAAGAGTCTACATTAATCCGAAATATGAAATGGCGTGCTGCTTATTTGAAAAATTTTCTGGAGAGCTTTACCGTCTATCATTTTCATGATACCAGTGCTACATCGCCGATGCGCGGAATGTCCAGTATAAATGACAATGAGCGATTGCGGGACAATGGCTCCAATCTTGCCGCGTGTCTGTACCGTCTTATGCGGACGGACGAGAAGGCTTTCCGTCTTGTGGAAGGGGTCGTCCGGTCAATAGCTCCGTATTTCAAAGGTTTCAAGCTGCGCCCCGACCCGCTCAATAACGCTAACATCGCTTTGGAGTGGGAGGAACAGGACAGCGATATGTATCTTGACGGATACAGTCTCTCTGACGGTACTTTACGATTCATTGCGCTTGCGACTTTGCTTCTGCAGCCGCGTCTGCCTGAGATTATCATTATTGATGAGCCGGAACTCGGACTACATCCTGCCGCAATAAACAAATTGGCTGAAATGATAAAAAAGGCGTCAGCCGAAAGTCAGATTATCATTTCGACGCAATCCGCAAGTCTTGTGGACTGCTTTGGCGTTGAGGATATAATAGTGGTGGACAGGGTGGACGGTCAGTCTGTGTTCCGTCATTTGCCCGAGGAGGAGTTAGATATGTGGATGCGGGATTATGATTTCTCCCTCAGCGAACTGTGGGAAAAGAATATGATTGGAGGGCAGCTATGAAGCGGGTATATGTCATTGTAGAGGGACAAACAGAGCAGGAATTCGTCAGGTCGGTCATAGCTCCGTTTCTGGGTGCTGCCGGAATACTGTCGGTTACCCCTATACTGATAAAGACAAGCGATACGGGGAGAGGCGGATTCGTGGATTATGATCATTTGCGTCGAAAGACAGTAATGCCTCTTCTGGCATCGCGACATGATAACTTCATAGTGACCACTTTCGTGGATTTTTTCAGGATACCTTGCAGTTTGCCCAAATTTGAGGATTGCATGCGGAAAAAGGATGACACTAGCCGTGCCTCGGCGATGGAGAACGCGATAGACGAGGATGTGAACGATCGTAGGTTCTTTTCTTACATTCAGCTCCATGAATTCGAGGCGCTTCTGTTTTCGGACAATGCCGGTTTCGAATATTATTTTGATCCGGCGGAGTCGAATAAAACAGCGGAAATCGTATCATCGTTCGAGACTCCTGAAGATATAAATTCTACGCCCGAAGGCGCTCCTTCAAAGAGACTTTTGGCCATAAAGCCTGATTATAATAAAGTGATTGAAGGCAATCTGATCGCTCTGCAGGTTGGTATTGATCTGATTATGCGCAGGTGCCCGAGATTCCGTGCGTGGATGGAGAAGATAAAAACTCGAGCTTCTCTTTAGTTTTCAGTCCCCGCAGGTGTTGTTATGACAACGTTGCTCAAGAGCTTCGGAGGAAGAATTATGTTCACGACTCGCTCACGGAATAGAATGACGTGAAACTGGTGGACATCGACTGCCCGAAGAAGAAGTTGCTGGAAGCTGTCGTTCACACTTTCCGCGCGGTGAATCAGGCGAAGCGGCTGGGCGCGGACTTGGTGCATATTCACGCGATAGGTCCTGCGCTGATGGTGCCGTATGCGAAGCTGCTGGGTATGAGGGTGGTGTTCACGCATCATGGTCCGGACTACGACCGTGACAAGTGGGGGCGAGCGGCGAAGATGGTGCTGAAGCTGGGCGAGCGCTTCGGGTGCAAGTTTGCGGACGATGTGATTGTGATTTCTGACGTGATCCGGAAGCTGATAGAGCGGAAATACGGACGCGGCGTGTGCATCTGATTTATAACGGTGTTACGGAACCGGAGCTTTGCGATTTCCCCGAATATTTCGAGGAGTTGGGCATAGAGAAGGGCAGGCTCGTGTTGGGAATGTGCCGTTTCGTGCCGGAGAAGAATCTGCACCATCTGGTGGAGGCGTTCGTGAAAGCTCGTGAAGACCTGGGGGCAGATGTGAAGCTGGTTCTGGCGGGTGACACGGATTTTGAGGACGACTATTCCCGCGGCCTGAAGGAGATGGCACGCAAGAACGGCGTCGTGCTGACAGGCTTCATAAAAGGCCGCAAGCTGCATTCGCTGCTGACAAACTGCCTCTGCTACTGCCTGCCGTCGAGCCACGAGGGCCTGCCGATCGCCTTGCTGGAAGCGATGAGCTACGGCGCCCGCGTGGTCGTGAGCGACATCCCTGCGAACCTCGAGGTCGGGCTGCCGGCCGAGGATTATTTTCCTGTCGGGGACGTGGATGCGTTGGCGGAGAAGCTCACGGCTGTGATGTCGCAGCCGTTCGGGCATGTGGAGTATGATATGAGGAAGTATGACTGGGAGGGGATTGCGGATGAGGTAGGGGCGGTGTATGATTGAAAAGCTAATGTGGCGATTTTATGGTTGCCGCCGCAAGCATTCTGGTCTAAAGAGGTTGCTGAAAGTCGCATCTGGCTTTTTATTCTGCAAAGTACACAGTCTTCAACCAATAGGCATATATCGGATCCTGGAACGAGATTTCACCGGCCTTGTTATCCAGTATGTCATTCTTGACAAGCGCGGCCTTTGAGCGGGCAATTGAGGTTGACGAAGAGATTTGATAGCGGTGCATCACTTCAGTCGAACTGATGGATTTTTCGCCCGCAAGAAGGGCCTTGAGGTAGTTCAGCTGCTGAGTGGTCAGCCTTTCGGTGATTGTTACGAACAGCAGACTTAACTGCTCCACCAATGCCGTGTGCGCCTCATGCACTATTCCGACGGTACATGCATCCTCGGTTCTGAGCCATGACAGTTGTGCAAGCTGTTGTGTGTAGTATGGATGGTTATCAACAAGGTCTACGATCAAACGGCTTGCTTCATCGCTGATGTTCTTGCCGGTATCGGCGAAACGGCTCTTGATGAACTTGACAAGGCATGGAGTCTCAATCTTGTCGAGAAACATCAGGTTACCGAACTTGTAGAACGGTTTGGATGAGTCGGTGAAAACTTCCATCATCATGTGTCGCTTGCTCCCATAGAGACAATAGGCCACGTTTTGGTGCAGCTGCCAATGTGAACGCAGCTTTTTCTGGAAATAGTCCGGGTCGGTAAATTCTGCGATATTCTGGAACTCATCCACGCAAATTACGATTTTCAAGCCCTTCTTTCTGGCAATCTTTTCGGCCAGATCAAGCACTTCATCAGGGTTGCGCTTCACCTCTTCCCAATCAAAGTCGATGGAAACCTCATTGGCGGGGTCTGTGCCGATTGAAATCTTGGGGACAAGATGCGAAAAGAAACTCCTGGCGCTCTCGATCGCCTCCTCCCATTTTGTGGAAGTGGCGGCAATGACCTTTTGGGCGAGCAGCGAATAGAAATGCTCCTCGCTGCGTATATTGAAAAGGTCGATATGACAGATCCGTAGCTTGTCATCCTGCGCCATCGCCAGTTTTGCCGCCTTATTTACAAGCGAACTCTTCCCCCAGCGGCGAGGCGAGATAATAATCGTGTTGACTAATGAAGTAAAATTCTGAACCAAGTCGGCTGTTTCCTTCTCGCGGTCGGTGAAATTTTTCTCGGTGGCAATCTTTCCAAATATGAACGGTGTCTCCATGACGCTCTGATTTTGATTTTCAGTACAAATATAGTACGAAAAATGTAAATACATAAAATGTTACTACAAAAAATGTGTATATATTTTGTGTGGTAAGATGATTTTTCGTGACAAGTGTTGTATCCTCGATGCCGGCGACATGAAACATGTGCTGTACGGCGGACTTAAAAAGTAATATGAACGGTCGTCTTCCTTTTCTCCATCAAAATCACTACCTTTGCAGTCTTGGCGGAGCAAGTGCCAGGGGCTTGCCGCTCTCCGGAAAGATGAGGGGCGGATACAAGTGAAAAAGCAATTAAACCAAATATGAGCAAGAATATTGCATTGATCACGGGTGTGACCGGTCAGGACGGGTCATATCTGTCGGAGTTCCTTCTGGAGAAGGGCTATGAGGTGCACGGAATCATCCGTCGCAGTTCCGTTGACTACCGCGAGAGAATCGCGCATCTGGAGGGCAATCCCGGCTTCCATCTGCATTACGCCGACCTCGGTGACTCTATGTCGATCGTGAAGGTGGTGGACAAGGTGCAGCCTACGGAGATCTACAACCTTGCGGCGCAGAGCCATGTGCAGGTGAGCTTCGACTCGCCGGAATTCACCGCCGATGTGGACGCGACGGGAGTGTTGAGGGTGCTTGAGGCAGTGCGGGCCTGCCATCTTGAAAAGAGCTGCCGCATCTATCAGGCTTCGACTTCCGAGCTTTACGGCAAGGTGGAGGAGGTTCCGCAGAACGAGAACACGCCGTTCCACCCCTACAGCCCGTATGCGGTGGCCAAGCTCTACGGCTACTGGATCGTGAAGGAGTACCGCGAGGCATACGGAATGTATTGCTGCTCAGGCATATTGTTCAACCACGAGAGCGAGCGGCGCGGAGAGACCTTCGTGACCCGCAAAATCACGCTGGCGGCTGCCCGCATCGCCCAGGGAAAGCAGGACAAGCTGTACCTCGGCAACCTGTCGTCGCTGCGCGACTGGGGCTATGCGAAGGACTATGTGGAGTGCATGTGGCTGATACTTCAGCAGGACAAGCCCGAAGACTTCGTGATTGCGACCGGTGTCCAGCATAGCGTGCGAGAGTTTTGCGAGCTTGCGTTCCGGCATGCCGGCATCGAGCTGCGCTTCGAGGGCGAGGGATCCGAAGAGAAGGGAATATGCGTGTCAGGACCTGAGCGTCTGGTCGGACAGACTCTCGTCGAGGTGAGCCCCGACTTCTACCGTCCCACCGACGTGGTGAATCTCTGGGGCGATCCGACTAAGGCGCGTGCGCAGCTGGGCTGGAATCCCCAGAAGACGAGTTTCGAGGAACTGGTGAGCCTGATGGTCGAGTCGGACATGAAGAAGGTTGCCGCGGAGGACGCAAGCGAGCGCGTGAGGAAGATGAATCTTGCGGAATATCTGGAGAAGGGCATAGTCAAGTAGAGTCATGGAGAAGAATTCGAAGATATACGTTGCCGGGCACCGCGGAATGGTGGGCTCGGCGATAGTCAGGGAGCTGGAGCGTCAGGGCTACACCAACATCGTCACCCGCACGCACCATGAGCTCGACCTGACGAGACAGGCGGAAGTCGAGGCGTTCTTTGCCGAAGAGAAGCCTGAATATGTGTTCCTGGCGGCCGCTAAGGTCGGCGGAATCGTGGCCAACGACAGTGCTCCGGCGGACTTCATGTATGACAACATGACGCTGGAGATGAACGTGATCCATTCGGCGTGGAAGAACGGCTGCAGGAAGCTGGAGTTCCTGGGTTCGTCGTGCATCTATCCGCGCATGGCGGAGCAGCCTATGAAGGAGAGCTGCCTGCTGACCGGAGCCCTGGAGCAGACCAACGAGGCCTACGCGCTGGCGAAGATCAGCGGTCTGAAGTATTGCTCGTATCTGCGCAGGCAGTACGGGGCCGACTTCATCTCGGTGATGCCTACGAACCTCTACGGGCCGAACGACAACTACCATCCCGAACACAGCCACGTGCTTCCCGCGCTGATCCGGCGTTTCCACGAGGCTAAGGAGAGCGGGGCGGAGAGCGTGACCTGCTGGGGAGACGGCAGTCCGCTGCGCGAGTTCCTGTATGTGGATGACCTGGCGAACCTCTGCGTGTTCCTGATGAACAACTACAGTGGCGAGGAGACGGTCAACGCCGGCACGGGCAAGGAGCTGACCATCAAGGAGCTGACCGAACTGGTGGCGAAGGTCGTGGGCTATCGTGGGCGCATCGAGTGGGACACCACGCGCCCTAACGGAACGCCGCGCAAGCTCCTTGATGTCAGCAAGGCCGCGGCTCTTGGCTGGACCTACCGTACCGAGCTCGAGGACGGCATCCGCCTGGCCTACGAGGACTTTCTGCACAACCCGATGAGAGCCGAAAGATAAACTTGCCATGGAATATAAATATCATATCTTCGCTCCCTACCGCGTGTGTCCCTTGGGGGCGCATGTGGATCACCAGCACGGCATCGTGACGGGCTTCGCGATAGACAAGGGGGTGGATCTCCGTTTCTCTCCGAATGCCGACGGCCGGGTGCATCTGGAGTCTCCCACTTTCGGCGGATGCGTGGATTTCGACGTTACGAAGGCGTCGCAGGTGCGTGAGCACCACTGGGGCGACTATGCGCGCGGCGTGAAATATGCGCTGCGCAAGCGCTTCGAACTCAGGCGCGGAATTACCGGCGAGGTGGAGGGCTCTCTGCCCGTGGGCGGCCTGTCGTCGAGCGCGGCGGTGCTCGTGGCGTATACTATGGCTCTGGCGAAGGCGAACGACATCGAACTTGCGCCGATGGAGATAGTGAAGATAGCTTCCGAGGCGGAGCGCGAATATATCGGCCTGAACAACGGCATCCTCGACCAGTCGTGCATAGTGCTCGGCCGCCGGGACGGACTTCTTTTCCTTGACTGCGACAGCAACGACTACCGCATAATCGCCAGGAATCCGGACATGCCTGACTTCGAGATAGGAATATTCTTCTCCGGCCTGACGCGCAGCCTTGTCAGCAGCGACTATAACCTGCGCGTCTATGAATGCAAGACGGCCGCGTGGAACATGCTCGCCTATACGGACCAGCCGCTGAAACCTTTCGACAAGACTTATCTCCGCGACATCCCCAGGTCGACCTACGACAAGACCCGCATCGCGATGCCCCAGCGTTTCGCTCGCCGTGCGGAGCATTTCTATTCGGAGTACCGGCGCGTGCGTCAGGGCGTGACCGCCTGGGAGAGCGGCAATCTCAACCTTTTCGGCAAGCTGGTATTCGACAGTTGCGAGAGCAGCATCCACAATTACGAGTGCGGTTCGCCCGAGCTCATAGCGATCTATGAGATCATGCGGACGCTGCCGGGAGTCTACGGCGGGCGTTTCTCCGGAGCGGGCTTCAAGGGAGCCTGCATCGCGCTGGTCGATCCGGCGTACAAGGCTGAAGTTGAGGCGGAGCTCACGAAGCGGTATCTCGAGCGCTTCCCGGAATACGAGAAGACATTCAAGGTTTATTTTGTCCGTCCGAGCGACGGAGCGAGATTCGTGTGAACAATATGAAGACGATAGTTATAGCCGCAGGTTATGCCACGAGGCTCGGGGAACTGACGCGGAACTTCCCCAAGCCTCTGCTGAAGATAGGGGAGAACACCATACTCGGGCGCATGCTCGACGACATCGACACGATTCCCGATATCACGGAACATATAGTCGTGACCAATCACAAGTTCGCGCCGATTTTCTCCGAATGGGCGGCTGCTCGGCATTATACGAAGCCGCTGACAATCGTCGACGACGGCACCGAGACCAACGAGACAAGGCTCGGCGCGGTCTGCGACCTGCTCTATGCGATGGACAAGTTCGCAATCGATGACGATCTCCTCGTGGTGGCGGCCGACAATCTGCTGTTCTTCTCGTTCCGCGAGTTCGTGGAATTCGCCAAGGCGAAGGGGACTTCCTGCATCATGTGCCACAGGCAGCCCGACATTGAGAAGCTGCGGCGCACGGGCGTGATCGAGGTGGACGGCGACATGAGGGTGCTCGGCATGGAAGAGAAGCCGCAGAATCCGAAGACGGAGTGGGCGGTGCCTCCGTTCTATATCTATTTGAAGAAGGATCTTGACCTTGTGCGCAATTCGGTGAACGACGGCTGCGGCAAGGATGCGCCCGGCAACCTCGCACACTACATGGTCGGCAAGACCGTGATGCACGCCTGGCCGATGACCGGCGGACGCTTCGACATCGGCAGCATCGACACCTACCGCGAAGCCTGCGAGAAATTCGGAAACAAATGATTTGCGATATGAATTCACCTGAAACACCCCGCAGGAAAGTTTTCGTCTCCGGCTGCTATGACCTGCTGCACAGCGGGCATGTGGAGTTCTTCAAGGAGGCGGCCGAGTACGGAGACCTCTATGTGGGAATAGGCTCGGACGCCACGATTCTCGGCTACAAGCATCACCGTACCGTATATCCGGAGCGCGAGCGGCTCTTCATGGTAAAGTCGATACGCTATGTCAAGGACGCGTTCATCAACGCGGGCAGCGGCGTGATGGATTTCATTCCGACAGTTGAGGCGCTGAAGCCCGATGTCTTCGTGGTCAACGAGGACGGTTCGAATCCCGAGAAGGAGGCTTTCTGCCGCGAGCGCGGCATTGAGTACGTGGTTCTTCGCCGCAAGCCCGCCGACGGCCTGACCGCGCGTTCGAGCACGAGTCTGAAGGCGGAATCCTGCCGCATCCCCACGCGTCTCGACCTCGCCGGTACATGGATAGACCAGCCCTATGTGTCGCAGTATGCACCCGGCTGGGCGATAACCGTCTCGCTGGAACCGACCTTCGAGATTCGCGAGCGCTGCGGACTTTCCACCTCCACCCGCAACATGATCAGGAAGATATGGCCCTACAAGTTGCCGGACATGGATCCCGAGATGCTCGCGAAGCTCGTGTTCTGCTTCGAGAACGAACCCGAGCGCAGCGACGGCATAATCTCCGGTGCGCAGGACGCGATTGGCATCTGCATGCCGGGACTCGTGCGCCACTGGTACGACAAGCGCTTTTGGCCGCTGAAGTTCGAGAGCTGTCAGGACGAGGCCGTGCTGGGCTGGCTGGAGGATCATCTGTGCATGATTCCGATGTTCCCGAGGCGGCCCGGCTGCTCGGTGGTCGACGGCACGCATATCGACAGGCCTAACGTCGAGAGGCTCGCCGTCGCGGCCGATAATTGTTGGAACGCGATACTTCGGAGGGATCTCGACGCATTCGCCGCGGCGTACCGTGCGTCTTTCGATGCTCAGATCACCATGTTCCCGGGTATGATTCAGCCGGGAGTGCAGGAATATATCGACAAATGGTCGGCGGAACCGGGAGTGCTTGCATGGAAGATGCCCGGTGCGGGCGGCGGGGGATATCTGGCCCTCGTGGTGGAAGACCTCGCGGCGTTCTGCGCGTCTCACCCTGAAGCCGTACAGTTGACCATACGCCGGGCCGGCGAAGCCGATTGATTTCCGCCAATAATGATGATAGATGAATAAGCAAGCGACAATGTTTACCGGACGCGACGGCCGCAGCCTGCTCGTCCCCTTCCTGCTGGTAGCCTCCCTGTTCTTCCTCTGGGGCTTCGCGCACAGCATACTTGACGTGCTGAACAAGCATTTCCAGGAGGTGCTCGTGATTTCCAAGGCTCGCTCGGCCCTCGTGCAGGCCGCGGTCTACGGAGGCTATTTCCTGATGGCCCTGCCCGCTGGAATGATCATACGCCGCCGCGGCTACCGTTTCGGAGTCGTGCTCGGGCTGCTGCTTTACGGAACCGGCGCACTGCTCTTCATCCCGGGGGCGGGAATGATGTCTTTCCCTTTCTTCCTGCTCTGCCTGCTGATAATAGGCTGCGGGCTGACTTGTCTGGAGACCTCCGCGAATCCTTACGTGACCGTCCTCGGAAGCCCTGATGCGGCCGCGCGCCGTCTGAATCTCGCCCAGTCGCTCAACGGGCTCGGATGGATGGCCGGCCCCATGGCCGGCGGACTGCTGATACTCGGGGATGACTCCGACATAGCTCTGCCTTACGCGGTCGTGGGCTGCGTGGTGCTGGTTCTGGCTTTTGTGTTCTCGCGCGTGAAGCTGCCGGAGGTTTCGGAGAATGACGATACTGTGGAGAGCCGGGAGCTGGGCGGAACTGTCCACCGCTCCATCTGGCGCATGCCGTCTTTCGTGTTCGGTGTGATCGCGCTGTTCTTCTATGTGGCCGCGCAGACAGGCATCAACTCCTTCTTCATCAATTATGTGACCGAGAGCGATCCTGCGATCAGCTCGCAGACGGCTGCGGTGCTGCTCTCGCTTGGCGGCATGGGCATGTTCTTCATCGGCCGTCTGCTCGGCACCTGGGTCATGAAATATTTGCGTCCGTCGCGCCTTGTGCTGCTGTTCGCGCTCTGCGCCTCCGTGTGCATGGCTCTCGTGATTGCCGGGGTCGGAAGGCTTTCCGTGATTGCGCTGTGCGCGACATATCTGTTCGAGAGCATCATGTTCCCGACCATCTTCTCGATGGCTATTGCCGGCATCAGCGGCCCCGAGACAAAGACGGCTTCGTCCGTGCTCATAATGTCGATTGTCGGCGGCGCCGTGGCTCCGGTGGTCATGGGACTGATCGGCGAGCGGGTGATGGCGGTCGGCTTCATACTGCCGCTGGTCTGCTTCATCGTGATCGCCGCCTATTCCTTCTGGTACGGCCGCCGCAAGCCCATGCGGGCATAGGTCCGCCCTCTCAGATGAGCGTCACCGAGTTGAGTTCGGCGCCTATCCTTTTGATTGCCGACAGAATTTTCCGGGTCGTCTTCTCGTTAGGGAAGGCGGCTCCGCTTTTGTATTGCCTCATCTTGCTTTCGTTGATATGTACGGATCTGGCGAATTTGCCAATTCTGTTAATTTTGCCATATCAAATCAAAACCGACTGATTAATGACACAATTATGAAGAGACAGCTGTTGACAATGATGATGCTTGCGGCCGCGCTGACGGCGTGCTCGCAGGATCCGGACAATTTCATGATCGGAGCCGACATTTCCGAAGTTCCTGCTGCCGAGGCCAGGGGAGGAGTGTACCTTGACGCCGAAGGCAGGCCCGCTGACATCTGCGAGGTGATGAAGGACAACGGGTTCGACATCATCCGACTGCGCCTGTTCGTGAATCCCGAGGCCGAGGGCGGCTATTCCCGAGACGGATACTGCGGAACCGACAGTACCATCGAATTTGCGAGGAGGATAATCGCCTCCGGGATGCAGTTCGCCCTCGATTTCCACTACAGCGACACCTGGGCCGATCCTGACAAGCAGTACAAGCCTTCCGCATGGAAGGGGCTGACCGGCAAGGCGCTCGAAGACAAGCTCTACGAGTATACGAAGGACGTGCTCACGCAGATGAAGGATGCCGGAGTGGCCCCTGTGCTGGTTCAGGTCGGCAACGAGATCAACCACGGGCTCGTATGGCCTGAGGGGCGTCTGGACGACAACTCGACCGAGGAGAACTGGGCGGCCGCGATGGGGCTGTACAAGGCCGGCGCGAGGGCGGTGCGCGAGGTTCTGCCCGACGCGAAGCTTCAGATACACCTGGCCCTCGGAGGGGAGAACACTCTGTGCCGCCAGTTCCTCGACTACATGGACAGGTACGGAGCGGAATATGATATCATAGGTCTTTCCTACTACGAGCGCTGGCACGAGACCTACGACGACCTCAGGGCCAATGTATATGACCTCGCAGAGAGGTACGGCAAGCCGATCTGCGTGTGCGAGTACGGCGCGGGCGAGGACAATGTCAGAATCATAAACGACATCGTGCGCTCCATTCCCGGCGGTCTCGGCTACGGTACCATGGCCTGGGCTCCGAGCCGCACCCTCTTCAACGAACCCCTGCCAGACCAGTACTCCGGAGGCAGGATGTCCTCCGCCAGACCCCGGACAGGCGGAATGAACGGGGATCTCTTCGCCATCTACAGACAGATCGACAGAGACTATGCCGCCGGCAGGGAGCCGGAACTCCCGGAGCTTTTCGTGCGCACTGTGGACCTTGACGACAAGATCATAGGTGCAGACATCTCCTGGGTCCCCCAGGAGGAGGCCCGCGGGAAGAAGTATTATGACAAGGGCGAACAGAAGGACATTCTTGAAATCATGTCCGACTACGGTTTCAACTGGATACGTCTGCGCCTGTTCGTGGATCCCACTGCCGAGAACGGATATTCCAAGGACGGCTGGTGCGGGCTTGAGTCCACGCTCGCGTTCGCCAGACGCATCAAGGCGGCGGGCATGAAGTTCCTGCTCGACTTTCACTACAGCGACAACTGGGCCGATCCCGGCAAGCAGTACATGCCCGCATCCTGGTCCCGCGATTCCGGTTCCGCTCTCGAGGGACGCATATACACTTATTCCAAGGAGACAGTCGAACGCTTCATTGCCGAGGGTGTGACCCCCGACATGGTGCAGGTGGGCAACGAGATCAATCACGGCATGGTGTGGCCCCAGGGCAGGATCGGTGAGTCCTGGATACCTTTCCTCGTGATGCTGCGTTGCGCGAGCGCCGGAGTGAGGGCGGCCGACCCCAATATCAAGATAATGCTCCACATAGCCTGCGGGGGCCAGAACGAGGAGTCGGTGCGGTTCTTCGACAAGGCTCTGAGCCGCGACGTCAAGTTCGACGTGATAGGCGAGTCTTATTATCCCGAGTGGCACGGAACCCTTGACGACCTCAGGAACAATCTGACAAGTCTGGCGGAAAGATACGGCAAGCCTATCGTGGTGGTCGAGTATCAGGAGCATCGCAGAGAGGTCAACGAGATCGTTGCCGGTCTGCCCGACAATCTCGGACTGGGAACCTTCATCTGGGAGGCTGCGTCGCCTCGCTGGGGGAACCTCTTTGACGCCGACGGCTCCGCCAACGAGAACATGGTCCTCTATCCCGATATCGTAAAACTCTACGAATAGTCCTGCTCCTGTTCAGCAGAAAATAAAGCGGCATGCTCCGGATCTCCCGGGCGCGCCGCTTTGTTCAATCCGTGCCGGTGACTATCTCGCTGTCAGCGTTACCGTCGCCGCCTCCACGCCTTCCGCGCTGGCGGTAAAGCTGAATTCGCCGGGGATTCCGGACGACTGCACTATGGCGGTGAGTTTGCCGCTGAACAGGTGCATCTGAGGCAGGTGGAAGAGGTCAAGGCAGGTGGGGTCGCCGTTGGCGGAAGCCCGGTAGAAGCCCGCTTCACCGTTCGTGCTGAACTTGACGAGTCTGCCGTCGGAGGGGCAGAGATTGCCGTCCCTGTCGACTATGCTGACTTCGATGTAGGCAAGGTCCTTGCTGTCGGCGCCGATCTCGCGCCGGTCGACCGAGAGCACGAGGCGTGCGGGTTCTCCGGCGGTGCGCACCGAGCGTTCGGCGACAGCCTTCCCGTTTTCGTCGTATGCGACCACCCTGATTTCGCCGGGTTCATATCTGACATCGTTCCACATGAGTCTGTAGCGGGTCTGGTCGCTGTCCATGCGCTTGTGCTGCACGCCCTGGCTCCTGCCGTTCACGAACAGCTCCGCCGAAGGGTGGTTCGTGTAGACGAACACCGGGGTGACCTCTCCCTCTCTGCCTGGCCAGGTCCAGTGGGGGAGTATGTGCAGGGTCTCGGCGTCGGGTCTCCAGACGCTGCGGTACAGCCAGTAGCGGTCCTTGGGAATCGATGCGAGGTCAATTATGCCGAAGTTGGAGCTGTGGTTGGGCATGGATTCGTAGGGAGTGGGCTCTCCGAGATAGTCGAAGCCCGTCCAGACGAACTGGCCTATCTCCCATTCCTTGTCGTCCGCCATTGCGAAGTCGATGTCCGGCACATTGGACCAGCTGCAGTATTCGAGGTCGTAGGACGAGCACTGGCGGTCATCGTGGGCGACCTTGTGGGTGATTTCAACGGGGAACTTGTAGACTCCGCGCGATGAGACGGTGGAGGCTGTCTCGCTTCCGAGCACGAGCTTCTGGGGAAGGATGTCGTAGGCCTGCTGATACAGATGCACGCGGTAGTTGAAGCCGGGCACGTCGAGCAGGGTCGCCAGACCGTTCTCGAGCACGCAGAGCACCTGGTCCATGCCGCAGGTGATGAATCTCGTGGGATCCTCGCGCCGGCAGATGTCGGCGAGGAACTTGGCTGTCCTGTAGCCGCTGGGGTCGCACTGGCTGGGCACTTCGTTGCCTATGCTCCAGAATACTATCGAGGGGGAGTTGCGGTACTGGCGCAGCATGTTGACCATGTCCTTCTCGGCCCATTCGCTGAAAAAGAGGTGGTAGCCGTTGCGGCACTTGGCGATGTCCCATTCGTCGAAAGGCTCCACCATCATCATGAAGCCCATCTCGTCGCAGAGTTTCACGAGCTCCGGCGCGGGCATGTTGTGGGAGGTGCGTATGGCGTCGCAGCCCATCTCCTTGAGCAGTGTGAGCTGGCGTCGCAGCGCGGCTTCGTTGACGGCGGCACCGAGCGGGCCGAGGTCGTGGTGGTTGCATACTCCGCGGAACTTCCTGCGCTCGCCGTTGAGGAAGAAGCCCTTGTCGGGCACGAGCTCTATGGTGCGTACGCCGAAGCGTGTCACATATTCGTCAACTTTGCGCCCGTCCTTGATCACCGAGGTCACGGCATAGTAGAGGGAAGGGCTTTCGGGACTCCACAGCGCGGGATTTTCGATCGAGAGGTTCTGTTCGAAGCCGGTGACGCTTCTCTCGGCCCTGTCGGAAAGCGCTACTGTCCTGCCTTCGGCATCGCGGATCTCGGTGCTTATCCCGTCGGCTCCGTCGGCCGTGACCTTGATGTTCACCGCGGCCTCTTCCCGGCTCACGGCGGGCGTGGTCACCTGCGTGCCCCAGACAGGCACGTGCACCTTGTCAGTCACAATCACATGGACGTTCCTGTACAGACCCGCTCCGGGATACCAGCGCGAGGATTCCGGGAGATTGTCGAGCCTCACTGCCAGCACGTTGTCGCGCCCGTCGGGATTCATGTATTCGGAAATGTCATAGTGGAAGGACACATAGCCGTAGGGTCTGTAGCCGACGAACTTTCCGTTGAGGTAGACCTGCGAGCGGCTCATGGCGCCGTCGAAGAGTATCTCGACGCATTTCCCGGGCGAATAGTCCGGGATGTCGAAGCGTATCCTGTACCAGCCGGTTCCGGTGTAGGGGAGTCCTCCGGTGCGTCCGGTCTTGAGGGTGGCCTCCGTCTCGTAGTTCTGTGCTATCGCCACGACCTGGGCGTCGTTGCCGGCGTCGAACGGGCCGTAAATGGCCCAGTCGTGGGGAACGGTGACGTTCTGCCAGCCGCTGTCGTCGAAGTCGCGGCCGCTGAAATTTCCGTCGGTGCGAGTGAATCTCCAGCCTTTCTCAAGCAGGAATTCCTGCCTCGGGCTTTGTCCGAATGCGAGCGCCGCCGAGAGCAGCAGCGACACGATGCTTAAAACGGTTCTTGTCATGCGCAATGAGAGTCTGTAACTTTTAAAGATAATAAATTTTCCCTCACATCCTCCCTTCGCCCCGGTACAAAAAATGGAGAGGAGGCCTCTTGCGGTCTCCTCTCTCTATGATTATGCCGGATTCAGCCGATTAAAGCTGAGGGCCTGCTGCCACGAGAGCCTTGCCGGCTTCGTTGTCCTCGTACTTGTGGAAGTTCTTGATGAAGCGTCCGGCGAGATCCTTTGCCTTCTCGTCCCATACTGAAGGATCTGAGTAGGTGTCGCGGGGATCGAGGATGCCGGTGTCGACTCCTTCGAGAACGGTAGGAACCTCGAAGTTGAAGTAAGGAATGGTCTTGGTGGGCGCCTTGTCGATCGAGCCGTTGAGGATGGCGTCGATGATTCCGCGGGTGTCGCGGAT
>DVLC01000144.1 GCA_018715685.1 Candidatus Cryptobacteroides merdipullorum | reverse complement strand
GGTACCGTCCTGATTGTACAGAGGATGATTCTTGGCGTAGAAGTGCGAGATGGGCGAGCCGTACTCGAAGGCGACGATGAAGTTCTCGTTCATGATGAACCTCAGGCCGGCGCCGACCGTGATGTGCGGAGTGTCATGCTCCTGACCTTTGGCCATGTACTCCTCGTAGGATTCGCGGAACTCCTCCTCTCCGCGGAAACTCATGTCGCGTCCGCGCGTGACCATGGAGCCGTCGCTGAACGCGCTGAGCCCGAATGAGATGTTCTGGTTCCACAGGGTGAAGCTCACGAATCTCCAGCGCAGTTCGGCGGTGTAGGTCGCCATGTCGAGACCCACGACCCTGTCGCGCATCACGCCCCTGACCGTGCGGTAGCCGCCCATGCCGTCCTTGTCGCAGTTCTCGCCCATCACGGTGATGTACGGAAGCACATAGTAGGGTGAGTAGTTGCCGAAAGCGCCTTCGTAGTTGAGCCTGTAGGCGAAGGTCAGCACGTCATTGTCAACCAGAGGGAAATACTGGCGCAGGGTGAGCGAGTATCTGTAGAAGGGATTCTTGGTGCCCAGCCATTTCGGAGCGGCGATGACGTGCCCCTCGGCCCAGATCCCCCTGGTCGGCGCTCCTTCCTTGTCGCGCGTGTCGTAGACGAGTCCCAGCCGTATGCTGCTTGTGAACCCTCCGTCAGCCTCCGCGTCGTCGATCAGACCCCAGTTCCTGTAGTTTTCGAACAGCGTGGGCTCGCTGTCGGGGTAGAGGTTGTAGTCGTCCTTGCCCTTGTTGATGCTCGCGCGGTCGATCGGGCCCTCCTTGAACCAACTGAAATGATAGCCGGCCTCCCACTGGAGATGCTCCGTGATGTCGCCTATGAAGTCGGTCTTGCCGAGAATCTGCACGCGGCTCACGCGGTAGAAAGGCGTGTAGATGTATTTCTCGGGATCCTGCCACTGCTTCTTGTTCTGCTTTCCGACGGCGACTCTTTCCTGGTCGAACCAGGAGCTGTAGCCGTTGAAGCCGTAGAAGTCCATGGCCTTGTCGATCGAGGCGGTGAGCGCCGAAGACCAGCGTATGCCGGGAATCAGCGTCTTGTTGTCGTACATCAGCGTGTAGAGCTGCGAACCTTTGGTGAAGAACGAAGCTTCGAGATATATCTTGGAGCCGTAGTTGGGATAAAGGGTGCCGTCCCCGTAGTTGTAGATGTTCAGTATGGCTCCGTACTGGAAGCCTTTGTCGGCATCGTAGGCGATTGCCGGAAGCGGGCCGAAGTTGTAGCCCGTCTTGACGATTTCGGAGTCCTGCGCATTGGCGTTGAGACACAGAAGCAATGCTCCGAGAAGAGGAATGATCTTTTTCATCTGTTCTTAAGGTCTTTGATCAGTCGGTAATAGAAATTCTCCAGCACAGTCGCCGTCCAGTAGAATGGAATGAACAGCGGCAGCAGGAGGCGGAAAACATAGTAGACGGTGTGCGCCCACGCCTTGTCCTTCATCCTGCGGAGGACGAGCCGTGAAGGCAGCCATATCGGAAATGCGCACAGCGAGCAGACGATGAAGAGCGGCATGGAGAGCAGCGCCGCCATGGCCCGTAGCGCGATGAGGCCGTGCCTGCGTTCAGGCATGCGGTCCACGAGCCCGAGAAGGCGGTTCCGGAGTTCGTCGCAGAGGCTTTTCCACATCCGGGAGTCGCTGTCGCTTCTGTGCATGGCCATGAACTCGTTGACTTCGAACGGCTCGCCTATGCGGACCGCGGCTCTTCCTCCCTGACGGAAGAAATATTCGTAGTCAAGTCCGACAGGGACTATGTAGACCGGACATCCGAGTTTTTCCGAAGCGATGCGGGCGACACGGAAGATTCCTTTATGCACCGGCATCATCCCGTGTTCGGGCCGGTGGGCGCCTTCGCTGAACAGGCAGAACGGCAGCCCGTGCTCGAAGCATTCCGTGATTTCGTCGAAGGTGTCGTAGTTCCGGATCACCTCCTTGAGGCCGTCGCGCTCGCGTGCGATCGGAAGAATGCGCAGCCAGCGCAATGCCGCCGCGATTTTCGGCTTGCGGAAAATGTCCATGCGTGCGCCGAAGCCGATGGGCCTGTGCCCGGTAAGAAGCACCAGCAGGGCGTCCATAAGGGCGCAGCGGTGGTTGGGGGCGAGCATTATCGCACCGTCTGTCGGAAGATTCCCGCGTCCCTCCACTTTGACCGACGAGAACGACGCGCGCGTGCAGAAATCGACATAGTATCTTCCTATGCCGTACCAGAAACTGGGTGTCCAGATCTTTCTCACTTGGCTGTGCGTTTCCTGCGGTCGCTCAAGTTGAACAGCAGCGCTGCGACAAGTCCGCTTACAATGTGCCAGATGCCCCACCAGGCAGTGATCACGAGGGTGCCTCCGTGGGGAGGGAAGTTCGCGAAAATCGAGGTTCCGAGCAGCAGCACGAGTCCGAGACCGCTGTTCTGGATGCCCGTCTCGATGGTGATGGTGCGGCGGTCGCGGGCGTTGAGCCTGAACGCCGAACTTGTGCCGTAGCCGAGCAGCAGCGCGAGCAGGTTATGCACGAGGACAATCAGGAAGATGTACTTGATGCACTTGAGGAACGCGTCGATGTTGCCCATGAACGACAGCACTATCATCGCGATGAAGAAGAGTATGCTGAATATCTGCATGGGTTTCTTCATCTTGTCGGCTGCCTTGGGAAGGTAGTGCGCGGTCAGAATTCCAAGGGTCAGTGGAATTCCGAGCAGTATGAATATTGTCTTGAAGACGTCCCAGAGCGGGATTGTCAGCTGAGGAACTTCTCCGGCGATGTTCGAGAGATTCATGTAGAGGTTGCCGTAGAACCAGAAGTTGAACGGCGTGGTAAGTATCGCCAGGGCGGTGCTGATGGCCGTCAGGCTGACCGAGAGCTCTACGTTGGCTTTCGAGAGAGAACTTATGAAGTTCGAGATGTTTCCGCCCGGGCAGGAGGCCACGAGTATCATTCCCATCGCCATGGTCCAGGAAATGGAAGATCCGAGGGCGAGGGCGAGCAGGAAAGTGAAAAGAGGCAGCAGGATTATCTGACTGCATGCGCCGACCAGCACGGACTTCGGCTTCTTGAACACTTCCACGAACATTCTGGGCTTAATTCCCAGAGCGACACCGTACATCACGAATGCGAGCACGATGTTGATAGTGTTCATTCCGCCTGCATTAAGCGTCACGTCGATGCCGTCGATCAGCGATACGATTTCAGGTTTCATAAGTACACGGTCTTAAAAATCCGGCGCAAAGATATTCTAATTTTCCATTATCGCCAAGAAAGGGAAGCCTATAGATAACCATTGTCGTGCCGCTTGCTTGCGCACGGGCCCGAATGACGGTCCGACTCGGGAATGCTTGCGGGGGCGGCATGTCGCGCAGGATTCGTAATCAATAAGCGGTTTAATGATTCTGACCGGCACCGACAGGCCGCTGTCTCGGTCTTTTTCCCCGGTTCGTGAAAAACATCTGTCGCTTTGGCCGGCCTCTGACATGCGTTCATGGCCGTCGGCAGCGCGGAATCCGTGTGACTGACCGCCCGTTAACAAAATTTTTACAGAATGGTAACATGCTGAAATTGAGGGCTCGCAAAAATTATTAAAATTTTTTCAAAAAAATTTTGCGGATTAAAATTATTGTTCTACCTTTGCATCTGGGTTGAGCAAGTGACCGTTCTGGCCCATCAACCTATTGGTTATTAGTTTTAGTGTTATTAATTATGTGGTTAGTGTGAGTTGTTGCCGTGAGGTACCAACTCATTTCTTTTTTAT
>DVLC01000143.1 GCA_018715685.1 Candidatus Cryptobacteroides merdipullorum | reverse complement strand
CCCGGACCTGGTGATTATCATGAGGTCGTTGTCCTCGGTCACGCTCTTGATCGCCAGAAGCTTTCCGGTCTTCTCGGTGATGTCGATGGTCTTGACGCCCTTCGCCCCGCGGGAGGTTATGCGGTAGTCGTTGGGATCGGAGCGCTTTCCGTAGCCGTTCTCGCTGACCACCAGCACGGTGGTGTCGGCGGCGTCCGGTGCTGACGGGTTGTTGCCGATGGCGCCCACAACCTCGTCGTTCTCCTCTATCGATATGCCTCTCACACCCGATGAGTTGCGTCCCATAGCGCGTATCTCGTCCTCCATGAAGCGGCAGCAGCGCCCGTTCCTCGCGGCAATCATTATCTCGCTGTTCCCGTCGGTCAGCAGGGCGTCGAGAAGTTCGTCGCCCTCACGCACGTTGATCGCGATGATTCCCTTGTTGCGGCTGCGTCTGTTGGCGTATTCGGTGAGCGTGGTCTTCTTGACCGTACCCCTGCGGGTGACGAGCGTCACGAAGTGGTTCTCGGTATACTCGGCATCCTCGATGGATCTCACGTTCAGATAAGTTCTTATGCTGTCGTCAGAGTCGATGCTCAGCAGGTTCTGCACCGCGCGTCCCTTCGAAGTGCGGGACCCCTCCGGAAGCTCGTACACCTTGAGCCGGTAGCACATGCCCCTGTCGGTGAAGAACAGCATCGTGGAGTGCATGTTCGCCACATAGATATGCTCTATGAAGTCCTCGTCGCGCGTTGCGCTGGCCTTCTTCCCCACTCCACCCCTGGACTGGGTGTGGAACTCCGCGAGCGGAGTGCGCTTGATGTAGCCGAGATGGGATATGGTGATGACCACGTCCTCGTCGGCGTAGAAGTCCTCGGGATTGAATTCCTCTGCGGAAAGGGTGATCTCCGTACGGCGGGGGTCGCCGAACTTCGCCTTGAGGTCCATGCACTCCTGCTTGATGATGGCAAGCTGCTCCTCGTTGCTGGCGAGTATCTGTTCACATCGGGCGATGAACTTTTCGAGCTCGTCATACTCGTTCTGAAGCTTCTCCTTCTCAAGTCCGGTGAGCTGGCCGAGGCGCATGGCCACGATAGCGGCCGCCTGCTCGGCGTCGAACGCGTATTTCTCCATCAGCGAAGCCTTGGCGCTGTCGGGAGTGCGCGAAGCCCGTATCGTCGCTATGATCTCGTCGATTATGTCGATGGCCTTGAGCAGGCCCTCGAGTATGTGGGCCCTGGCCTGGGCCTTCTTGAGCTCGAACTTGGTGCGGCGGACGACAACCTCGTGGCGGAAATCCACGAACACAGCTATCATCTCCTTGAGGGTCAGCGTCCTCGGGCGGCCGCCCACAAGCGCGACATTGTTGATTGAGAAACTGCTCTGAAGGGCCGTGTACTTGAACAGGGTGTTCAGCACCACATTGGCGTTGGCGTCCTTCTTGAGCAGGAACTCAATGCGGATTCCGTTGCGGTTCGAGAGATCCCTGATGTCGGCGATGCCGTCGATCTTCTTGTCACGTATCATCTCGCCTATGCGGGACTGCATCTCGGACTTGTTGACCATGTAGGGGATTTCGGTCACCACGATGGCCTCCCTTCCGCCGGCAAGCTCCTCTATGTCGGCCTTGGCGCGCAGGACGACCCTTCCGCGTCCGGTATTGTAGGCGTCGATTATTCCCTGACGGCCCATGACTATGCCTCCGGTGGGGAAATCGGGCCCCTTGATGTGCTGCATCAGGCCTTCGGTATCGATGTCGGGGTCATCAATGTAGGCGCAGATCGCGTCACAGCATTCGCCAAGGTTGTGCGGAGCCATGTTCGTCGCCATTCCGACGGCGATTCCGGAGGATCCGTTGAGCAGCAGAAGCGGCACTTTGGTCGGAAGTACCGTAGGTTCCTCCAGAGTGTCGTCAAAATTCAAAGTCATGTCGACGGTGTCCTTGTCGATGTCCGCAAGAACCTCGGCCGTCATCTTTTCAAACTTCGCCTCGGTATATCGCATGGCGGCCACGGGGTCGCCGTCCATCGAACCGAAGTTTCCTTGTCCGTATATCAAGGGATACCTCTGATTCCAGTTCTGGGCCAGACGCGCCATCGCCTCATAGACGCTCAAATCGCCGTGCGGATGGAACTTACCGAGCACCTCGCCCACGATACGGGCCGACTTCTTGGTCTGACCGCCGTAGCCCAGGTTGAGCCCGTCCATCCCGAAGAGCACCCTGCGCTGAACCGGCTTCAGACCGTCACGCGCGTCGGGGAGCGCACGGGAGACTATGACCGACATCGAATAGTCGATATATGCGGTGCGCATCTCCTGGTCTATCTCGACCGGTTCGATTATCCCTACCGTTTCTTCCTGTATCTCTTCCGGATTCTTTACCTCACTGTCCATAAAATCTCACATTAATCCTATCTTGCAAATTTAGGATAAAAATCCGAATTATTTGCTACTTTTGCCTTGATTTTGGACTATGAGACTACGGTTCTCGGACAAGATGCACGATGTCCTCGGCTTCACTGCCGAAGAGGCCCTGCGCACCGGCTGGAGAGCGGCCGGTGTCGACCATCTGATGCTGGGCCTGCTGCGCCACAGGGACAACGACGCGTGCCGGGCGCTGACGGAATCGGGCATAGACCCAGGCGACCTGAAACGGAGTCTCGACGAGCACCTCTTCAGACCCGAGCCTCTCAATTTCGGAGAGCCGGAGGCGGTCCATCCCACCAGAGCCGCGGCGGAAGTCATCAGACTCTCGGGCTACGAAGCCCTGAAACACGGCAGCGGCACCATCAGGACGGTCCACCTTCTGCTGGCCATCAGCCTGTCGGAAGGCAGCGCCAGTTCAGAATACCTGCTGGACCGCGGCGCCGGACATGAAATCCTCGAGAAGAAGATGAATGAAAAAGGCATGCTCCATGAAGCCACGGAGCATGCACCTGTAATAATCAACGAGAAAATCGTCGGCGCTCTCGGCGAGCAGCTCGGCAATCTGATATCGTCATCGGGATTCCCCAGCTGAGACGGATCAGTCCGCCAGCCTCTCAAGAGCCAGTTTCACGAGTTCGGCGACACGCGGCTTGTAGTCGGTGTTCGCATCCTTGAGATAGCGGTGCGCTATCACGCAGCATACGGTTCCGGCATTGTGCCCGAGCTTGGCGGCCAGTCCGGCGAGGGCTGAACCTTCCATCTCGAAATTGGTTATCTTGTAACCGCCGTATTCGAAGCTCTCGAAGTCGGCGAGCATGTCCGGCATCGCCAGACCCTGACGCACCACCCTGCCCTGGGGGCCGTAGAAGCCCGAAGCCGATATAGTCATGCCCTTCACGGTGCAGTCCTCGAACTTCCTTATGAGCTTGTCGCTCGCCCTTACGAAATACGGATCGGGAAGGTGTCTGTCCCAATGGACATGCTTCTTGAATGCCTCCTCGAAATCGAGCAGCGCTATGCTGTCGCGGCCTTCGTACCAGTTGAGCAGGCCGTCGCAGCCGATTGAGATATGGGAGAAGATGAACGAGCCGAGGGGGATCTCCGGCTGTATCGCGCCGCAGGTGCCTATCCTCAGGATGTTGAGCGTGCGGTGCTCCGGCCTGACCTCCCTTGTGGCGAAGTCGATGTTAGCCAAAGCGTCGAGTTCCGTCATCACGATGTCGATGTTGTCCGTGCCTATGCCGGTGGAGAGGACAGTGAACTTCTTTCCCTTGTATGTCCCCGTCACCCACACGAATTCGCGCGACGCCCCTTCGGCCTCGATATCGTCGAGCAGGGGTCTGAACATGTCCACCCGTCCGGGATCGCCGACAAGAATCACGTTGTCCGCGAGCTGGTCGGGCCTGATGTGGATATGAAATACGGAGCCGTCTCCGTTGATGATGAGTTCTGATTCTGCTATTCTCATTTCTTATCTGTTTTAGTGTTGTTTCTGCCTGAGCCACCCCTGCGCTTCGCGGAACGGAGCCTCGATGCGCTGCGGACCATGAGTTCGTCGGCGAAGATGCTCCTCGCCGCGAGGAAGTCGAGTATGACGGCGGCTATGGGGAACACCGCCGTCAGATGGAAGTTCTCCATCTTGCCGAAGGTGAAGAAATCCACGGCCAGCCACACCTGGAAAGCTATGGTTACTATCGCCGAAAGCACGGCCGTCCTCATCTGGAGCACCCTGAACTTATAGGTGGTCAGCGCGATTATGTTCAGCAGGGTTATGACTATTATGAATACAAGATACGGAAAATATTCCGTGAATGAAACCCCCTCGGCCTTGTTGCAGAAGAAAAGCAGCGCGACGAGCACCGTGGAGATGAAAAGATAGAGTGTCTGGATTCTTTGCCACATGGTTTATGAACTTTTTGAATTGAAACGGGCGAGCACGTTCTGCTCGTATGTCCTGGATATGGGTATGGTGTCGACATTCTCGATGTCGAGACTTATCTTGTAGCCTTCCTTCTCGGCCTTGAGCAGCTTGACCTTGCTTATGTTGACTATGTACTTGCGGTGGCAGCGCACGAGGTCGCTCCCCGCGAAGCTGTCCTCGACGGTCTTGAGGCGGCAGCGCAGCATATACTGCTTCATCTGCCCGGAACTATCGGAGTACCAGACTTTTATATAATTGTCATCAGACTCGATGAAGTACAGGTTTTCCGAGCTGATGGCGAATTTCAGAGCGCCGCTGTTGTCGAACAGCGTGATCTTCTTGTCTTCGGCCGGCCTCGCGGGAAGATCGCTGACGACGTCGCCGTAGTCGGTCAGGCGCATCGTGTTGCTCCTGTCGGCCAGGCTCAGATAGAGGCAGGAGACCAGATACGGCACGCCCATGCACCAGAAGGCGAACACCAGCGCCTCGAAAAAGACCTTCAGAGGCCCCCGTCCGCCGGTGTCTATAAGTCCGGCACTCACCCCTTTAGCGGTGAAGAAAGTGTAGAGCAGGCTCACGAGCACCATCTCGCCCATACTCCACAGCACATAGCCGAGCACGCTCACGCCCCTGCGGTAGCCTGTCCGGAAAAGCAGCATGCGGCTCACCGTGACGATGATGACGCAGGCCAGGAAGAAGCAGACAAGCAATATGACGGAACTCCCGCTGATTATTTCCAGCCAGGGATTGCTCGAGAACGGAAGGTTGAGCATCAGGAACACGAACGCGAACAAGGCCGTGAAAACCAGCGTCCATGTCAGTTCCTTGCGGCCGAGCAGATAGCGCGGCACCTTGTCAAGCAGAGAAATCATCCAAAAATGCTCTTCCGCGCAAATATATTAAAATTTTACTACCTTTGCTTTTCCAACATCTGTACTTATGGAAAGAAAAGTCGCTGTAACAGGCCTTGGAGTTCTCTCCTGCATAGGCAATGACGTAACCACATTCTGGAACAATCTGATCAACGGAGTCTGCGGCATAGACTACATCACCGAATATCCCACCGACAATCTTGCCGTGAAGATAGGAGGCTTGGTCAGGAATTTCAATCCCGAGGAATACGGGATGGACAAGCCCTTCATCCGCAAGCAGGACCCCTTCACCATATTCGCGATGGCGTCCGCATGGCAGGCCATGAACGATTCCGGACTCGTGTCCGGGGAGAACATCGAGCCGTCCAGGCTGGCCACTTACGTGGGATCGGGAATAGGCGGTTTCCAGACCATACAACGGGAGCTCGAGAAATTCTTCGACGACCCTTCCGGCAAATGGATCTCGCCCAACTTCGTGCCCACGATGATAAGCGACATGGCCGGAGGCCAGATCGCGATCAAATACAACGCCCAGGGCTCATGCATTGACATAGTGACCGCCTGCGCGACCTCCACCCATTCTATCGGGGAAGCGTTCAGGGCGATAAAATACGGATTCGCCGACGCGGTGATCGCCGGAGGCAGCGACCACTGCACCATCCCCATAGGAATCGCGGGTTTCGCCAACGCCAAGGCGCTCACGAGGGCAGAGAACCCCAAATACGCCTCGCTCCCCTTCAACCGAAACCGCGGCGGCTTCGTGATGGCGGACGGATCTGCCATTCTGATTCTTGAGGAATATGAGCATGCCGTGGCGCGCGGGGCGCATATCTATGCGGAGGTCGTCGGATACGGCAGCACCTGCGACGCCTATCACGCCACGGCGCCGCGTCCCGACGGAAGCACTCAGGCCGAATGCATAAAGCTTGCCCTTGAGCAGGCCGGATTCGACCCGGCATCCGACAATGTCTACATCAACGCCCATGGAACCGGCACGCTGCTCAACGATGTGACGGAGACCAAAGCCTACAAGCTCGCTTTCGGAGACTTCGCCGGCAAATGCCACATCAGCAGCACCAAGTCAATGCACGGCCACATGTTCGGAGCCACCGGAGCCATCGAGGCTGCAGCCACGGTGCTCGCCCTCCAGGAAGGCGTGATTCCTCCGACCATCAATCTCGACGAGCCCGATCCGGAGTGCGATCTCGACTACACGCCGAACAAGGCGGTCAAGGCCGATGTGAACCTGGGTCTGAGCGACTCGTTCGGATTCGGAGGGCACAACGCCTGCGTTGCTTTCAGAAAGGTCTGACGACCTTTCTGAAAGCAACATGGCGGAGCAAAAGCTCGCCATGCTGTGCTTAACCCCCAGTCGCTAAGCGACAGCCCCCTGGGGCATACCCGGTCGTAGCTGACGCTCCGACCGCCGGCTGCGCTGCTTCAATTTGCGAAGCAAATCTCGCTGACGCTCCGCCAGGCCGCTGTAGCGGCGGCATTAATAAGGCCTGACGACCTTTCTGAAAGCAGCAAGACGAGGCTTCTGCCCCGCCTTGCTCTACTTAACCCCCAGTCGCTAAGCGACAGTCCCAAGGGGCATATCCGGACTGAACACCGCCAGCCGGACATATCACCCGGGAGCAGGCTTTTACCGCCTGCGATGGGTGTTTATGTCCGGCTGTACTGCGTGCTACTCGCCGGCTTCCTTGAGGCGCTCGGCGTTCTCGGCTATCTGCAGCTGGTCTATGCAGTCCTGGATGTTGCCGTCCATGAAGGAGGGCAGATTGTACATCGACCAATTGATGCGGTGATCGGTGACGCGGCCCTGAGGATAGTTGTAGGTACGGATCTTGGCCGAGCGGTCGCCTGTAGACACCATGGTCTTGCGCTTCGCGGCGATGCCGTCCAGATACTTCTGATGCTCGAGATTGTAGAGACGGGTGCGCAGCTCCTCGAACGCACGCTCCTTGTTCTTGATCTGAGAACGCTCCTCCTGACACTGTACCACGAGACCGGTAGGAATGTGGGTCAGACGCACGGCTGAATAAGTCGTGTTCACGCCCTGGCCTCCGGGGCCCGAAGAACAGAAAAGGTCGAGCCTGATGTCGTCCCAGTTGAGATCCACGTCAAACTCTCCGGCTTCGGGGAAAACCGCCACCGACGCCGCCGAAGTCTGGATACGCCCCTGGGTCTCGGTCTGGGGGACCCTCTGGACACGATGCACGCCGGACTCGTATTTCATTACTCCGTAGACCCCGTCACTGCCGGACAGTTTGAAGACCACCTGCTTGAATCCTCCTGAAGTTCCGGGTGTCTGGTCGGTGACCTCGACCTTCCAGCCGCGCGACTCGGCGAAATGCTGGTACATGCGGAAAAGGTCGCCGGCGAATATCGCCGCCTCGTCTCCGCCGGTGCCTCCGCGGATCTCGACTATGGCGTTCTTGCCGTCATCGGGATCGGCAGGAATCAGCAGCAGCTTGATCTCCTGCTCCTTGTCCGGGATCCTGGCCTCTATGTCAGCTATCTCCGCCCTCGCCATCTCGCGGAGTTCGTCATCCTTCTCGTTGACGAGAATATCCTTTGCCGAGGCGAGATCCCCGAGCATCTTCTCGTATTCCCTGCCGGCCTTGATAATGGGCTCCAGCTCCTTGTAATCCTTGTTGAGCTGGACGTAACGCTTCATGTCCGACATTACCTCGGGACTCGACAGCTCGTTCTGGAGCTGCTGGAACTTGTCCTGAAGCGAAAGAACCTTGTCCAGTAAGTTATTGTTGTCTGCCATATTGCTATTCTATTGTCTTGACATAGCAGCGACGGCGCATGTAGAGCTCATGGTCGTAGCTGTTCCAGATGTTCACCGCGCTGTTGGACTCTATCTGCGGATTGGTTATCGCCCACTTGCTGCCGATTTTGAGAGACTTGTCGGCCATTTCGAGATAATACACCGCCGAAACTCCCTTGTGCTGCCATTCGGGCACGGCTCCGTTGAGCATCAGGTCGGTGACCTCGTAATTCTTCAGCGCGCGCAGCAGATGAATCCACCCGAAGGGGAAGAGGCTTCCTTTCGCCTTCTGAAGCGCCCTGGAGATGCTCGGGAAAGAGATTCCGAAGGCCACGAGCTCGTTGTTCTCATCCATGAGCAGACAGCTCGCCTTGTCGGAAATGAACGGCATTACCGACCTGGCCTCCTCCTCGATCTCTTCTTCTGTGAAAGGGATGAAGTTGTAGACCACGTCCGCGAAACTGTCGTTGTACATCTTGAAGAATTTCCGGACCTGCTCCGGATCCTTCTTGAGCTCGTCTATGCTGCCGAAATGCAGGTTGTAGCGTTCCTTGACTATCTTCGCGACCCTGCGTGTCTTGTCCGGCACTCCCTGATCGGCAAGCATCTTGTACTGCACCCAGTCGCATTCCTTCTCGAAGCCGAGCCGCGTCACGAAGTCATTGTAATAAGGATAGTTGTACAGGCAGTTGAAGGGAGGGACGTTGTCGTAGCCTTCCACGAGCATGCCCTGCTTGCCGAGAGTGTTGTAGTAGAGAGGGCCGTGTATTTCCGTCATTCCCTGCTCCTTCGCCCATTTCTCGGCGGTCCCGAGCAGCAGCCTCGCGACCTCGATGTCCTCAATGCAGTCGAACCATCCGAAACGCGCGCGCTTCTTCCCGAAGCGTTCGTTGTATCTCGGATTGATCATGCCGCAGATTCTTCCGACGACCTTGCCTGCGGCGTCAAGCGCGAGCCAGAGCTTATGGCTGCAATATGACAGCGAAGCGCATGAAGTAAGCGACTTCACCTGATCCGAATGCAGGGCCGGAACATACTGGGGGCAATTACGGTAAAGTTCATCCGGAAATCTGATGAACCTGCGCAGGGCGCGCCTGTCAGTGACCTCAACTATTCTATAATCTGCCATGATTTCAGTTTTGCACAATCTGCAAATTTAGGTGCAGTTCGGATGATTTCAAAAAAATTCTGCCAAAACGCCTACAAACCCCTGGACTTGGCCTCGTCCCAGAGGGCGTCCATCTCGGCCAAGGTCATGCCTGCCAGACCCCCGCGGCGAGATTTGGCCTCAGCCTCGACATAATCGAAGCGCCTGCGGAACTTGGTGCATGTCCTTCCGAGCGCCTTCTCCGGATCGACTCCGTAGAGCCGTGCCGCATTGATCACCGCAAACATCAGGTCGCCGAACTCCTCCTCCACATGGTCGCCGTCCTTCTCCGCACAGGCCTCCCTGACCTCTCCGAACTCCTCCTGCACCTTGTCCCACACGTCCTCCCGCCTCTCCCAGTCGAAGCCGCAGCCGCGGGCCTTCTCCTGCATCGACATAGCTTTGAGCACAGCCGGCATGGCGTCGGGAATCCCGGACATCACGGTCTTGTTTCCGTCCTTCTCCTTCGCCTTCACCAGCTCCCAGGTGTCGGCTATCTCCTTGGCCGTCATCTGCCTGCCCTTCCCGTCCCCGAACACGTGGGGATGGCGGAAAACCATCTTCCCGCACTCGGCCTCAATAGAGTCGGCGATGTCGAAGCGCCCCTGCTCCTGGGCTATCCGCGCATAGAACACGAGGTGATACATCAGGTCGCCGATCTCCTTGCAGATGTCGTGACCGTCGCCGCGGACTATCGCGTCGCTGAGCTCGTAGACCTCCTCCTCGGTCATCGGCCGTATCGACTCCATGGTCTGGGCGGCATTCCACGGACATTTCTCACGCAATTCATCCATTATATCGAGAAGCCGGCCGAAAGCCGCGGTTTTTTCTTCTTTTGTATGCATATTTTGCTATTTTTGTCGGGTGCAAAATTAAAAAATTTTACGCCCGATGAAAACCCCGAAATATGTCTCCGCCGACGAGGCCGTGAGCCACATTCCGTCGCATTGCCATGTACACCTGAGCAGCGTCGCCAGCGTGCCGCACTGCCTTATACAGGCGCTCTGCCGCCGGGCCGACGCCGGTGACGTGACAGGCCTCCGCTTCCACCATTTCCATACCGAGGGCCCCGCGCCCTACAGTGACCCCGCCTACGAAGGTATCTTCTTCGAGCAGGGCTTCTTCGTGGGGCCGAACGTCAGGAAGAACGTCAACGGAGGCTACGCCGACTATCTCCCCGTGCATCTCGGAGAAAGCCAGAAACTCTATCGTGACGGCCAAATAAAGCTGGGAGCCGCCCTGGTCAACATCTCCCTTCCCGACGAGAACGGGAACGTCAGCCTCGGCACGTCGGTCGACTGCTCGGTGGCTGCCGTGGAATCCGCCGAACTCGTGATCGGAGTCATAAATCCCAACGTGCCGTTCGCATATGGTGACCTTCTGAACATCAACCAGTTCGACTATCTCGTAAAGGACGACTCCCCTCTCGTCACCGCCGCCTTCGCCGAACCCACCCCCACCGAGGTTCTCATAGGGAAGAACTGCGCGGCGCTCGTGGAAGACGGAGACTGCATACAGATGGGCATAGGGGCGCTTCCCAACGCACTGGCCGCCCAGCTGTCAGGACACAGACACCTCGGACTGCACACGGAGATGTTCGCCGACGGGCTGCTGCGGCTCATCAAGAGCGGGGTGATCGACGGAAGCCGTAAGAAAATCGACACGGGCAAGGTGGTCGCGTCCTTCCTGCTCGGCTCGCAGGAGGTCTATTCCTTCATCAACAGGAACACGGCAGTGGCCATGAGGGACATAAAGTACACCAACAACCCGTTCGTGATAGCGCAGAACCCCCACATGAAGGCCATCAACTCGGCCACCGAAGTCGACCTCACAGGGCAGATCTGCGCTGACTCGATAGGTACGCGCATCTTCAGCGGCACCGGCGGACAGCTGGAATTCGTACGGGGCGCCGCCATGTCCGAAGGGGGCAAGAGCATAACCGCGTTCGCCTCCCGCACGAACAAGGGCAGGAACAAGATAGTGGCGCAGCTCAACCCGGGAGCCGGAGTGGTGACGCCTCGCGCCGACGCCCACTGGGTCGTGACTGAATACGGGGCCGTGGACCTCTACGGCAGGAGCCTGCAGGAAAGAGCCAAGCTCCTCATCGGCATCGCCCACCCCGACGACCGCGAGATGCTCGACCGCGAAGCCTTCGAGCGCTTCGGACCGCATTACCATAATTTCTCGATATAACTGTTTTATGAAGAAAATCTATCTGATGCTCTTGCTTGCCGGCCTGGTGGCCTGCAACAAGGAAAACCCGGACGGTGGGGGTGACGAACAGGCCCTGACATGTGAAATCTCAATTCCCGAAGACGGGACGACAATCGATCTCGCGGAGATTCAGGCCCTGACAATCAAGGGAGACGCTGAAGTCAACACCGGAGAAATCGCGGCAGTGGAACTGAAAATCGGCGACAACGTGATTGCCGATGTCACGGAAGTTCCGTTCGAATATACCTACACCTTCCCGGAAGACCAGCAGACCGGAGAGCTCACGATCTCACTTACCGTGACCGGGGATGAAAAGGCTTCTGCATCCGATGAAGTCAAAATCACTCTCATCAGATCCGAAGAAGAACAGACCGCGACATGTGAAATAACAGCACCTGAAGACGGAGCCGCAATCGACCTCGCGAGCACGGCGGCCATGACCGTAAAAGGCGGCGCTGAAGTCAACAACGGCGGAGTCGCGAACGTGGAGCTGAAAATCGGCGACAACGTGATTGCCGATGTCACGGAAGTTCCGTTCGAATATACGTACACCTTCCCGGAAGACCAGCAGACCGGAGAGCTCACGATCTCACTTACCGTGACCGGGGACAAGGGAGCTCTGGCATCTGACGAAATCACAGTCACGCTCACAAGGACAGAAACCACCGACCCTGCCGACGGCACTTTCACAGACGCGAGGGACGGCCATGTCTACAAGATTGTGACCATAGGCGAACAGACCTGGATGGCGGAGAACCTCGCATGGCTGCCGAAGGTGAACAAGCCCGAAGCCGCCGGGCTGCGTGACGGCCTGCAGTATTACTTCGTGCTCAACTATGACGGTGAGGATGTGGCGACTGCGAAGTCAACCGAAGAATACGCGAAATACGGAGTCCTTTACAACTGGTACGCCGCAATGGGAGCCGACAACGCGGAAGGAATCCCCGAAGATCAGAATCCCAGTTCGGTGCAGGGTCCCTGCCCGGAAGGCTGGCACCTCCCCGCCAAGGCGGAATGGCAGGAGCTGGTCGACTTCGTGGCATCCGAACTCGAGCCTGTCCAGGGCAACGGCTGGTACAACGAAATCGACTATGTATGGGTCTATGAGGAGGGCCTGAAGAATGTGTGGTCAGCCCTTGCAGGCCTTGAAGGCTGGGCGGAATCTTCGATGTCAAGCGAGAATCCCGACCTTGAAAACGGGCCGAGAGACAGCTACGGCTTCAATACCGTTCCTTCCGGAATGTGCTGGCAGACAGGGGCCTTCGGGCAGAACAAGACCGACGTGTCATTCTGGATGCCCCACATGCAGAGCTACGGCGGAGCCGCCATCACTTTTACCAACAACAGCTATCTGCCTGACTTCAGCAAGAGCGGCCTCTCCCAGTACAGAGGTTACTCCGTCAGGTGCGTAAAAGACTGACGGCCGATGAAAAAGTTTCTGATATTCCTGCTCGCGGCTGCAATGCTGGCCGCCTGCGGGAAAGAGAATCCCGAAGGCGGGAATCAGACGGTCAGCTGCGAAATTTCCACCCCTGACGCCGGAACGGTCATAGACCTCGCTGCCTCCCGCTCCCTGACCATCAGCGGCGACGCCACGGTAAACCGCGGAGAGATCTCCAAAGTGGAACTTGAAGTCGGGAATGCCGTCGTGACAGAAGTACGCGAAGTGCCGTTCGAGTATTCCTATGAATTTCCGGAAGACCAGCAGACCGGAGAACTCACGATCAGGCTCAGCGTGACCGGAGACGAGGGTGTCACGGACTCAGACGAAGTCACGATAACCATCACAAGGAGCGAAGAGGAGCTTCCGGAAACTCTGACCGATTCAAGAGACGGCCGCGCCTACAAGACTGTCACCATAGGCGGACAGACATGGATGGCGGAGAATCTTGCATACCTGCCTGACGGAGAGCAGGACGGCGACATTTCGTGGACCGAACCCCGTTTCTACATCTGGGGAGATTACATGCTCGACTCCGAAGACGAAACGGAACGCCGGATGGCCGAAAACGCGCTTGACACTTACGGCGTGTTCTACAACTGGTGGGCGGCCATGGACGGCGACGACGCACCTGCCGAAGGAGAACATGCACAGGGAATATGTCCTGAAGGCTGGCACATCCCGTCCCAATCCGAATGGGACTCCCTCGTATCCTTCCTGTCGGAATCCGGATATTCGGCCGATGCGGACGACCCTCTCGCCATAGCGAAGGCTCTGGCGATCGACAAGGCCGACACCTGGATGGTGGACCCTTCGGAGGAGGCGGATCCGCTGCCCTCATGGCCTGCGGTCAATCCGGAAAAGAACAATTCGAGCGGCTTCTCCGGATATCCCATAGGATTCAGGGCGTGCTCCGGCACGGATATCTGGATGCATGCACTCTACAGCGCCGGATGGTGGACCTCCACGGAGTCATCAAACATCACCGGACTGGTGCTCGCCACCAGAATGTACTCCACTGACCCCTATTTCAGGACAAATTCCGACTTCAATCCCGGCGTAGGACTGACCGTGCGCTGTCTCAAAGACTGAAAGCGGACTGTCCAGGTACAATCAATCCGGCCTGCTTCCGGGACCTTGCGTCCCGAGGCAGGCCGGATTCATAGTGCCTGTTTCTACAGCAACCCGGCGCGGCGGGCGAAGTCGATTATGAAATCGGCAGTGCCTTCGAGGCCGAGAATCGAGGAATCGAGACAGAGGTCGTAATTGGAAGCGACGCCCCAGTTGCCGAAAGTGAAGAAATTGTACCAGCTTTCGCGGGACTTGTCCTTCTTCTGTATCAGCTTCGCGGCGTCCTCGGGCGACATTTTCGCCCGTTCCGACACCAGATCCCGTCTCCACTCGAAAGGTGCGCAGACGAACACGTCGAGACACTTCATGTCCCTGAGCACATAATCCGCCGCACGGCCCACGAAGATGGCGCTGCCGCTCTCTGCGATGCCCCGTATCGTGTCGCTCTGTATCTTGAACAGCCCTTCGTCATTGATGGCGTTCTGCGAATAGCCGAAAGTAAAGAAACGCTTCTTCTCGTCGTTGTGCCTGAAAAATTCGGGCTTCACACCGCTGCGTTCG
Source organism: Candidatus Cryptobacteroides merdipullorum (assembly GCA_018715685.1). Taxonomy (GTDB): domain Bacteria; phylum Bacteroidota; class Bacteroidia; order Bacteroidales; family UBA932; genus Cryptobacteroides; species Cryptobacteroides merdipullorum. Next base: position 5,517 of record DVLC01000143.1, on the reverse strand, counting down.
GCGGCTTTGAGAATCAGCTCGTTGTCGTAAACCTCGACACCGAGTTTATCTCCTATGATGCTCGCGACCGTCCGGCCTCCGCTGCCGAACTGACGGCCTATATTTATTATTATCCTGTTTTCCATATTTCTGAAAATTATTTGATTGCACTTCCGAGTATTGACGAGTCATCGCCGTCCTTGAGCCTGTCGAACTTGCGCATCAGGCGTATCACGAAGATCGCCGCCATCACCGTGCTGACAAGGTCGGCGATCGGGAAGCTGATCCACACGCCTTTCACTCCGAACCAGAGAGGCAGCAGATACAGGAACGGAAGCAGACAGAGCAGCTGTCTCGAAAGCGACAGCACTATCGCGGTGCGCACCATTCCGAGACACTGGAAGAGATTGCCTGCGACTATGTTGAATCCCACGAGCGCGACGCATATGTTCATCACCCTCAAGCCCTTCGAGGCCATGTCTATCATCTCGAGGTCATTGGTGAACAGACCGACTGCAATCCTCGGGACGAACATCGAGACAAGGAAGCAGAGCGTGGTCACGAGCACCTCCCACTTGACCGTCATAAAGAACACCTCCTTTACCCTGTGGTACAGCCTTGCTCCATAGTTATAGCCGGCGATAGGCTGGAGACCCTGGTTGAAGCCCATGCATATCATTATGAAAAAGGTGGTCACACGGTTGACTATTCCGTAGGCCCCGATGGCCATGTCGCTGCCGTATTTGGCAAGCTGCTGGTTGATCATCATCGCGACAACCGAAGACATCGCGTTCATCAGGAAGGGCCCGACGCCGATCGCGAAGCACTGTCCGGCAATCCTCCGGTCTATCTGAAACACGGGCTTCGTGAAATGCAGCAGGCGCGACTTGTCGGAAAAGAACTTGAAGGTGTAGAGCAGGGCGGCGAGCTGGCAGACCACGGTCGCAATGGCGGCGCCCTTGATGCCCATGTCGAAGCCGAAAATCAGGATGGGGTCGAGTATCGCGTTGGAAATCACCGTGAAGAGTGTCAGGCCCATCGCCGTCTTGGGATGCCCGGACGAGCGTATGAGCCCGTTGAAGCCGAAATACAGATGAGTCACCACATTTCCCCAGAGGATTATGCGCATGTACTCCCTGGCATAGAAAATGGTCCTCTCGCTCGCCCCGAAGAAATAGAGTATAGGGTCAAGGAAGGACAGCGTCACCACAGAGAACAGAATTCCGATTATCAGGTTCAGGGCGAACACATTGGAGAGCACCTTCTTGGCGGAATCGTAGTTCTTCTGTCCGAGAAGCACCGATATCAGGGTCATTCCTCCGACTCCCACGAGGGTTCCCATGGCAGCGGAAAGGTTCATGAGCGGGAAGGTAACCGCCAGTCCGCTGATGGCGTCGGCACCGACCCCGGGTATATGGCCGATGTAGATGCTGTCCACCATATTATACAAAGAAGCAGCGGTCTGGGCTATGATTCCCGGGACCGCATACATCTTCAGAAGCTTTCCTATTCTCTCCGTTCCGAGTTCTGTCGGAGCGGCTGAATTCACATACGACATAAAATCAATCTTCTTTATCTACGATATAGATGTCAAACCTCAAAGGAGAAAATCCCGGAATCTTGCTTCCGGAACCGGTCGAGCCATAGCCGAGCGGCGAATAGAATATGGACGTGCCGGCCTCGTGGGGTCTCATGTTCCAGAGCGCATACGCGAAGCCGTCGATCACCGTGCTGGAATTGCTTGAACTTCCCATCGTAATGGCGGTATAGTCCTCGTCGGTGCCGCTCCAGTTGATCTGGACAGGCTCGTAGGTCGAGGAGCTGGAATAAAGACCGTAGAACTTGGCCGTATCCCTGATGTTCGTGTCGAAAGCCTGGCCGTCAAGCCTCTTCGCCACATAATTTATATAGATGGTGGTGTCGGCGGGGAAAGCCGTCGTATCGCTCGGCTCCTGGGTGCGCACATAGTAGAAACCCTTCTTGAGGGAGTCGGCGGGGGTGATCTCCGGGAAATGTCTCGACAGATATCCGCCTATCGAGTCAAGCTCCCACTTCTCGATGTCGTCAACGATTCCGGCGATCTCTATCTGGTATATCTGGTTCGTTCCGGAGACATTGTTCACATATTCCTCCGGGGTGTCATAGCGCAAGCCCGTAAAGAGCCAGCCGGGAATGACAGTAGTCTTGGTGCCGCCCACGCGCATGCCGCTTATCGCCTCGTCAACCCCGGCGTAGAGCGCGTTCGCCGACCTGTCCCAGACCACGGGCCCGTAGTAGGCGGTCTCATCGTAAGTGCCGAGCTGCTTGGCCACCGACTCGTATGTGGTGCTCGAGATCTCTCCGTCCAGCAGGGACACCACATAGTTCGCAAGTATGTACGGACTCTGCTCATAGTCACCTACAAGGTCTCCGGAGCCTTCCTTCTCCTCTATGACATACGCCCCGAGGGGTGTGGGTACAAGTTCGGGATAGTGGGAATAGTGGACCTGAATCCACGCGTCAAAATAGTTCTTCGCGGAAACTCCGGACGAGACCGACGTCTCCTTGGCGCAGCCGGCGACGACGAGCGCCGCGAGCAGCGACATTGAATATATTGTCAGCTTTTTCATCATACTCAATTTTTTGACGGCGCCGAAACTTGCAGGAATCGTGCCGCCGAAGTTTCAATGTAGGCAGAGGCGTCCGCCGCTCCGGGGATGTCGTCCGGGAAATACAGACGGCCGCCTGCGGCATGGAAATGGCCTCCTCCGTGGAAGTACTCGCGCGCGAAGTCCGATGCGGAGCAGTCGCCCGTGGAGCGCACGGAAACGCGGAAAAAGCCGTCATCCTCCTTCAGGAAAACACTCACGCGCACGCCGGCGATGCCGAGAGGAAGATTCACGAATCCTTCGGTATCCCCCTCCGCAAGGCAGAAACGCTCCTCCGTCTCACGGTCGAACACCGCGTATGCAACCCCGCCGGGCAGCAAGGTGAGCTTCTCGGAAAGGAAGCAGCCCATCGCTCGGAAGCGGTTCTCCCTGTACTGGTTGTAAAGCATGAAAAGGACGGAGTCCCTGTCCACTCCCGCGGAAAGCAGTTCGGAGGCCATGCGGAAAGTGCCGGGAAACACCGAATTCGCAAAATTGTTGGTGTCTGTAGTCATGCCGGCCATCAAGGGTGTTCCTATTTCCACGGGGAATCTCCCTGCGGCCCGGATGTCGGGCATCTCTGATAGGATGTCGAAAAGCAGCTCGCAGGTGGAGGACACCTCGATCTCGCTGAACACGAGCTCATAATCCGCGGTTTCGGGATCAAGATGGTGGTCGATCAGCACCTTGGGAGCGGTGCAGGCCCTGACGGCGGCTTCGAGCGCCCCGGTCCTGCCCGGAGAATTATGGTCAAGGCACACCAGAAGATCGCAGGCGGACAGACTGGCAGCCGCGGTTTCAGGCGCATCAGCGGCCACGACGACCTCATCGTCGCCGACGATGAACCTCAGATAGTCGGGATAGACGTCCGGCAGCAGAAGCACGGCGTCTCTGCGCCTGTAATTCCTGAGATAGCGCAGCAGGGCGACACCGCTTCCGAGAGCGTCCCCGTCGGGATGTATGTGAACCGTCAGCCCTATCTTGGAAGACATGCCGAACAATGCGTCCAAGCGCTGCAATTCAGATGCTGTAAGCGACTTCATCCTATCAAAACCTCCGCAAAATTAATAATAATATTGCATTTGATAAATCGTTTTCATAACTTTGTACGACTTGTATGATACTAATAAAATAACTATAACCAAAATGAACAAGACAGTCAAGATTATCGTTGAAGCAGTGCTCTTCATCATCATCGTTTTCCTGGTGATAGCCAATGTACGAAGCATCAGGGAACCTCTCGACTTCAACAAGCAGAAGGACTACCGCGAGTCCGTCGCCATCCAGAGACTCAAGGACATCCGTACCCTCCAGGTAGCCTACAAGACCGTCAACGGCAAGTTCACCTCGACCGTTGACTCTCTCAAGATGTTCTATGAGAGCGGTGAAATGCCCATCGTGCTTCAGATCGGCTCCGAAGACGATTCCGTTGCAGTGGCACACACCGAGCAGGTCAAGAAGGCCAACCGCAGGCTGACCAACGAGGATCTCTACAAGATGTATCTCGCAGGCGACAGGAACCTGGTATTCTCGATCGAGAACACAATAGCCGTCAAGGACACCCTGTTCAACGACCGCACCGACTTCAACATCGACTCCCTCAAGACCATACCTTTCTCCGGCGGTGAACCCGTGATCATGGAGGCTACGGTAAGAAGGGTTTCCGGCGTGCCCGTTCCCCTTTTCGAGGCCAAGATGCCGTACAAGTCACTGCTCAAGGGTCTTGACAACCAGCTCCGCATCAATCTTGACGCCGACCGCGAGTCCCAGAACAAGTACGAAGGACTGCAGGTGGGATCCATCACCTCTCCTAACAACAACGCAGGAAACTGGGAGTAGTGTTCACCCTCGTCCCCTCAAATTTCTTCAACCCCGAAAAGGAGCGCGAAGCCCTCGAAGGAGTTGCACAGTTTGGGAAGGACTGCGCAGTGAAGCACATTGACATACCTCAATACGATGCTGTCCTCGTCTATTCCACCGATGAGGACAGCATTGTTTCTACCAACGAGATGGCCGGCATATTGTCCAGACTGCCCGACTGTCCGGCATACAACAAGATTCTGTGCAGCATCATAGGTGACATGCTGCACATCGCAATAGCCCAGGGAAAATCCCTGCTGCTGGCGAACTGTTTCAGGATACAGGATTTCACTACAGCGGAATACTTCATCTTTCTGGCGGTGAAGTCCCTTCAGATAAACCCTGAAGTTTCGACAATCTGCTGGGCGTCGGACCTTGAGCCGCCGCAGGAAATGTCTCTCTACCGCTATTTCAAGGCGGTGATAAGAATCTGATTCTGCAAACAGAAGCCTTTCCAATGGCGGAAAGCTTCAAAAACCACTATATTATGAAAAAGTATCTGGCTGAAATGATCGGGACCATGGTCCTGGTGCTCATGGGCTGCGGCAGCGCCGTATTCGCGGGCAGCGTAGCAGGAACGGTAGGAGCCGGAGTCGGGACTCTCGGAGTAGCTCTGGCCTTCGGACTCGCAGTAATCGCGATGGCCTATACCATCGGCGGAATTTCAGGTTGCCACATCAATCCTGCCATCACTCTCGGAGTATTCCTGAGCGGCAGGATGAAAGGCAAGGATGCCGCCATGTACATGCTCTTCCAGATCATAGGAGCAATCATCGGCTCCGCGATTCTTTACGCACTTGTCTCAACCGGCAGTCACGCCGGCCCCACCGCCGCCGCGGCCGCAATGGCCAGCAGCAGCTGGAGCAAAGGGCGGACTTTCTGAGGCTTGGGCGGATAGATGGTCAGGCGGTTGACACCGTCCTGGTAGGCATAGGCCGGAGAAAGGCCCGCCTGTGCCAACAGTTTGGAATACAGCAGTTGTCTCTCCGGATCATCGGGCATCTCATCCGGGTCCATCCGGTCGCCCGGGACCGTGATTTCTATGTACATC
>DVLC01000142.1 GCA_018715685.1 Candidatus Cryptobacteroides merdipullorum | reverse complement strand
GGTTCAGAAGTCGTATTCTCAATACAATCACGAATACAGACTAAAAGCGGCAACGAAACCTCTGAAACCGACATTTCCATGTATGTACCCATGGAACTGGACATTACGAACCCGCGCATGTCCACAGAAACAGAACTGCTCCCGGCATGCTACTTCGATGGATTCCAAATACAATGGAACGCCGACCCTGACAACAAAAATGGAGTGCTCGCCATTGTAGAATGGATAGGTGACATGTTGCTCGGTGAAGATTTTCCGTCAACTTATATTAGAAGAATTTGTATATTTGAAGACACGGGGACAGCCATTCTGCCAACCTCATTATTTGAGGGCATTCCGGATGCGGCGGTCTGCAACCTCACTTTGATTCGCGGAAACATCGATACATTGTCTATAGAGGACGAATCATACAAGATACTGGCGGAATCGCATGAATACATGTCATTCATACTTATAAGAGAAATCAGGGCAAGACAATGAACAAATCACTGATGCGCAAAATAATTCTGCTGTCAGTCATCATGCTCGCCACGGCCTGCGGACGCGTCACAGAAGTCACGGAACCGCCTGCAGGGCCGGAGCCGAGCTATGCCGTCCAGCCGGAAATCCCGATGTACGAGCAGCTGCTGCTAAAAGGCGATGTCAAGAGCGTAACTGACTACAGAATCGCTCTCAACCATCACGAGCATAACGGAATCGAACGCTATGAGTTCGACACGGACAGACAATTGACTTATTACTTCCATGCAGGAATGGAATGGGGATGCGACAAGGACACAGAATGCAGTCTATTTCCTTTAATAAAGGACGCCTATGCCTTCTGGCTATTCCCGGACACATGGCAGGAAACTGACAGAGGATCAATAGAAGGTACTGTGGAAGTATACGACGACAATGGCGATGTCATTGCAACTCACGACAAAAGAATCGAATATGAATGGAACGACGACGGATTCTTCACAAAGATGCGGTGCTTCCTTGACGATGAGCCTGTCCCGCTTCAGGAAACTGACATCTACGCCCTGGAGAATTATCTCTACGATGAGAACGGCTACCCCTCAAGAATGTTCGCCTTCGACCTTGACCAGCCGAGAAATATCTATTACCTTGATTTCTCAAATCCCGACGAACAGGGCAACCCGCAGACAATATACCTGCATTTCGGAAACAATGTGGAAAATACCAAGACAATTCTTTACCGCAACATCGAATATTACGATAATGACGAATAAAAACCTTCCATCAACCCGGCACCCGATTCGCAAAATAATCCTGCTGTCAGTCATCATGCTCGCCACGGCCTGCGGACGCGTCACAGAAGTCACGGAACCGCCTGCAGGGCCGGAGCCGAGCTATGCCGTCCAGCCGGAAATCCCGATGTACGAGCAGCTGTTGCTAAAAGGCGATGTCAAGAGCGTGACAGACTATATCATCCGGAAAAACGATCATCGGTTCAATGACATCACCAGATATGGATTTGACGAGGAAAAAAGACTCACATACTATTACTCCGACGGCCGAGAACTTGGCTGCAACAAAACGACAAAAGCCCATCTATTCTGGATTGTCGGGCACTCCTATGCCTTTTTTTCCTTTCCTAACATCTGGAAAACGCAGAATCTGACGACTGTCACCTACACGGACAGCATTTCGACAGCATCCGGTGAAATACTCAAAACGATCAAAAAGGAAATAAATTACAAATGGAACGATCAGGGACGTTTCACTGAAATAAAAGTAAAGTTCGATGGCGAAGAAACCGGACTTGAAAATGTCGCCGGCTCATCCAATATCGCAGAACATCTCTATGACGAAAACGGTTATCCCAAAATAACCTACTCATTATCCGGTTACACGCCAAGAATATTCGTCACCAGCCAATATTCCGATTTTGACGAAAACGGGAACCCTCTGACAATCCATCACGACATCCATACATCGGAGGACGCATACATGATATACCGTGACATAGAATATTACGATCAAGACTGATACGCGACTTCCGTCCAACCTCTGATCATGCGAGCGAAACTTTCGGTTCTGCAATCCACCTGCGCAGACAATCGCCCTCTCACCACACTGCAGGGCATGTCGGTGGCGACGATGGAAGGTAATTGTGTCCACCTTCGACGCTGACCGGCCTTCCACGCACCTGCAAGCCATCCGGGCTGCGCAGGTGTATTGCAGAACTGGGCAGCACTGCGCGATAGTTCTATTATAATATCTGACGGAACGGACTTATGAGAAAAATGCCGCCATGCAGGCCGAAGCACCCGCATGGCGGCATTTTTCATATATACTTTCTACTCGAAGTCCCAGATGCGGGGATTGCCGTCGGCCCTTTCCATGGGGTAGGCGTACTGCTCGAAGGCTTCGACTATAGGTTTGGCCTTGTGCGTCTCGTCGTCGAAGAAGCCCCTGCCGCGGAACATCGGCTCCCACCAGAAGACTCCCCTGCCGAGGTTGTCGGGCGCAGCCATAACTATCTCGTTGACCGCCTGAAACCAGGCTTTCTGGCCTTCCGGGGTCTCCGGGAACGGAGCCTTGACACCCTTGCGCTCGAAATACTGAGAGGGTACGGAATAATAGCCGGTCTCGATGACCATCACGGGTTTCCGCCACTTCCTTATAGTGTAGTAGAGATTGTCGCGCAGATCCATCAGGCTGCCGTGCGACCAGGGATAGAACGAATAGCCTATCATGTCGTAGTCGACTCCGTACTTCTCCATATTGCCGAAGAAGATGTCGGACATCTCGAGGTCTCCTCCGAAATCGACATGAAGCATTATCTGAATGCCTCTGTCGACCGCCCTTATTGCCGAAGCCCCGGCGTTGAGATATTCACAGAGCTCCTTCCAGCGGCTGCGGTCTCGCTTCTCTTCGCCGAAGAAGACCCTTCCGTCGGGCCAGAACACGCCGTTGCTTATCTCGTTGCCAACCTGCACGATCTCAGGAAGCGTCCCGGCATTCTTGAGAGCGGTAATGACTTCAAGCACATAGTCATGGAACGCCTTCACCCTCTCCTTGTGGCTAATTCCGGTGAAAGACGAAGGAGTGGGCTGGGTCATCGGATTCGCCCAGCCGTCGGACATCATGAAGTCAAGCGCGAAGTGATAGCCATGCTCCTTGAGTTTGGCAGCACCCTTAAGAACATAGTCAAGATCCTGCCCCAGAGAGGAAGGTTCGTTGCATATCATAAGCCGGCCCCAGTTGTAGCCGTGGCCGCGGAAGATGCTCCACGGATCCGCCGGAGTCCCGTCAACATCGTAATACTGCCTCCCCGCCTGTTCCGCCTGCAGCACAAAAGAAAGGTCGAGCCCGAATGCATACGGATTCTCGAAAGGAAGAGGAGCCGCGGCGCGCACACCGAAGAAATGAACTGCAAGAACGACCGCCACGGCAGCGAGCCGAGAAAGAATTTTATTCATAAGAACTTACAACTTTCGCGATAGTCAGAAATTATACCCGAGAGTCACGGCCAGAACTCTGCTGTCAGCTGAAGTGCCCACAGTGCTTCCCGGCGCGGCTTCAGTCGTTTTCGCGATATCGAGCACGCCGATCGTGTAGGAAACTCCGAGATAAATCCGCTTCCACTCGGCATTTACGCCTATCCGTACGCCAAGATCGGAACGGTGGAACGCCTGCGAATCACCCGTAAAGACCGACTCACTGGTAGTAGTACCGCCTGACGTGTAGTTGACGCTGCCCGCGACACCGAAGGAATAGACCAGACCGGCACTCGGATAGAAGGCGAAGTCATGGTCGAAGAACTTGTAGCTCAACATCACCGGAAGCTGGAGATACCAGAGGCTGCAATCCATCTCTTCCATGGCGAATCCGGACAGAGACACGCCCAGCCCTGTCTCGAAATAGAGAGGAGCTGACTTCAGAAGAAGCTGCTGGTAGTTCATCCCAGCATTGAATCCGACATAGGATTCGGGCCGGATGTTAAGATTCAGGGAGCTCACGTCGAGACCTATGTTCATGGTGGACACGTTCACTCCAGCGCGCACACCGAAGATTGAACGCTCGTAATTCTGCGCATTCAGCGACACCGCGAGCGATAGAGCGGCAAGAGACAGGAGGATCTTCTTCATAATGTCGAAATTTTGGTTTGTACCAAGATACGAAAAACCTGCTTAAGCGCAAAAAGACAGCTCGGTTCCGGCTCAATTTCACCGAAAGAGGCCTCACAATAACTTTTGCCAAGTCAGGCGAGGTGGACAATCCGGGCGATGAAATCATTTAGCCGAATGTGCAGAGCCGCCATGTCGCGGCTGATGAAATTACCTGGGAGCAATATGTTTTGGACAAAATGCCCTTGCAGGCCTTTGGAAAACCGTTTTTCTGAAACGTGATGCTCCCAGATCTGCGTTCTTGAAACGATTTAGGAGTATTGTGCAAATTTAAAGACTTGATTGATAAACAGTTCCGAAGGGATGGCGCTCAGTCGGTATTCTTGTGTCGATTTGGGAGCATTGTGCGAGTTTGAAAGGTTGATTGACAATCTGTTCTGAA
>DVLC01000141.1 GCA_018715685.1 Candidatus Cryptobacteroides merdipullorum | reverse complement strand
TATATATGACCGTATAGATATAATGGTATAATTGCCAAAAACGGTTGGGGTATAATTGCCAAAAATGGTTGGTAACTTCTTTGTAACGCATTAAAAATCTGTAAAATATAGAAATTGGATAAAACGCGTTTCATCTAATGGGCAATAAGGCAAAAATAAGGAGGCGTCAAAGGTGCCCTGATTGCCGGCTGGAGGACAACTGCCGCATCGGCGCTTGGGAGGCACGGCAAGTTTCAGTGACGACGGCGTTTTGCAATTCACCTTCGCGATTAACCTGCCCTGGAGCCGCTTGGAAGGCCGACCGGCGGCGAAGGTGGAAAGAAAAAGTGTCCACCTTCGCTGGCGAACCCTATTCCAGGCCCGTGGAAAGCACATGGACAGGGAAGATGGATTGCAAAACCCGCCCGCGTCAACCATTTTTGTCATGCTCACCAACCAAAAATGTCAATTATACCCCTACAACGCCCTGATTTCAACGACCGCCGGCTTCAGCCCCTTCGCTGAGGCCTTCAGGGTGCAGCTGTCGCCGGCTTTCCTTATTATGGCCATCACGAAACCGTCCTTCATCTTCTTGGGATTCACGTCGAAGAGCTCGTCGGTGTAGTGATCCTGGTTGTCGACCGCAACTATCTCTCCGGAGCCTTCCAGCTCTATCAGAACCTCCGGACAGGCGTTGCGGACAATGCGGCCGCGTGAGTCGACGGCATAGAAGCGCACGAATTCGAGCTCTCCTTCAAGTTCCTCGCAGACCGCCTTCAGGGCGACTGCCCGCCCGGTGGTCTCGATGGTGTGTCTGGCGACTTCCTTTCCGTCGTTGCGTGCCACCGCCGTGAGCTTGCCGCCTCTGCCGTAGTCGACATCAGGCCAGCATATCACATTTCTGCGGTCGATGTCGCCTCGGTTGTTCTGCTGTACTCCGAGGGATTTCCCGTTCACGAAAAGCTCGACCTCATCGGCATTTGTGAAGGTGTAGATTTCGACCTTCTCGCCTTTCTCGCGGTTCCAGTTCTCGCTCATGGGGGTCTTTCCGCTGAGGATGTCGTTCCATTCAATGACGCTCCGTTCACCCTCGACAATCCCGATATGCACCAGAGGCTCGTCGCAGAACGCGCTCTTTATAAGATACGCCTGGGGATAAGGTTCGAGTGCGCTGTTGAAGAAGGAATAGTTCCAACCCTTCTTCGGCCATCCGTCGGACTCTCCCCAATATTCGACCGCTCCCCAGTAGGCGAGTCCCACCGAGTGTTCCCGGTCCATGCCGAAGAAAGGCGCTGCCAGCTCGCTGGTCGAGGCTTCGCTCTGATAGATATTGAGTTCCGGATTGTGTGCGACATACTGGTCATATTCGCGGAATCGGTAGTTCAGCGACGCGACATCCGTCACGCATGCGAGTTCGGGGGCGTAGACTTCGGTCATGAATCTGTCGTCGTCCTTGTATATGCTGCCCCTGCGGGCCGGGAACTGGGCCACGGTGAAGGGCCTCGTGTCGTCGAATCTCTGCGCGAAGGTCTTCATGACGCGATAGGTGGTGACGCCCCAGTCGTAAGTTTCGGGGAAACCGTTCCATGCCTCGCGTATCTGCGTCTCGTTGCCGAAGCTCCACATTATGACACTGGGGTGGTTCCTGTCGCGCCTGATCCACTCGCTCTCATGTCTGAACCAGCTTTCGGTGAAGGGATATCTTGCAATCCAGTAGCGTCCGCCGTCGGTCATCCACTTGTCGTAGAGCTCGTCGACTATCAGGATGCCATACTCGTCGGCAAGATCGAGGAAGGATTCCGAATAAGGATTGTGGGAGCAACGTATATGGTTGAACCCGAATTCCTTGAGCCTCTTCATGAGGCGCTCTTCGGCCCCAGGGTAGGCTGCGGCTCCCAGGGCGCCCATGTCATGATGGTTGGAGACTCCCTTGAGGAAGACTTTCTTCCCGTTGAGCCTGAAGCCGTATTCGGGGTCGAACTCGATGGAACGGATGCCGAATCTCTCGCTGACCGAGTCGAGGGCCTTTCCGTCCATGACCAGAGACACTTCGGCCCTGTAGAGCCACGGCTCGTCGCAGTCCCAGAGCATGGGGCTTCCGACGCGGAACTCGGGCATTTCCACTTCAATCACGGACAGATAATTCCTCTTGGGCACGGCCTGGCTCACACTCCCTATTTTTTCACCGTCAGGAGCATAGTAGTCCGCGACGACCTGCACGTCGTCAGTGCCGAGCGTGAAGCCTTCGACCTCCACGGTCATGGCGACCGACGCGCTTTCACCGCTGATTTCCGGGGTCGTGACATATACTCCGTGCCTGGCTATCGACACCGGGTTCTTCACCAATATCCTTACAGGCCGGAACAGCCCGCCTCCGGTATACCAGCGCGAGCCCCCGGAATGCCCGGTATAGACCTTGACGAGGATTTCGTTGGACCCTCCGTAGTTCAGAAGATCTCCAATCTCCATCTCGGCGCCCAGATAGCCGTAATCCATCTCCCCGGCAGGCTTGCCGTTGACGAATATGTCGGCCTGCATCCCGGCGCCTTCGAAGTCCAGCAGGACCTTCGAATCCTTCCACGACGGATCGGCGGTGATTTCCGTCCTGTACCAGCCGGTTTCGCAACGCTTGAAGCCCCGTGCCCCGCCGGCTTCCTTCTCCCACGGAAGGTCCATCTGGAAATCATGGGGAATCGTCACCTGACGCCAAACGGTGTCGGCGTCGAAACGGAAGTCCCAGTGTCTGAGTTCGTTCGCGGATCTCGCCTGGAGATTCGCGGCGGCAAGCAGCAGCATTGCCGCGGCAAGGATTCTTTTCATTTTCATATAGCGGTGATTTTCATTGTCTTGTCTGTCACGGGATGTCTGAACTCCAGCGACTCCGCATGCAGGTAGAGCCTGTCGGCGGGGGAGCCGCCGTAGAGCAGGTCGCCCTTGATAGGTCTGCCGAGTCCGTCGGGATGCGCGGCATGGACCCTGAGCTGGTGCGTGCGTCCTGTCAGCGGCCTGAACAGCACGTCGATTTCGCCGTCGGGAAGCACTTCAAGAACTTCATATTCGGTGACTGCGGTCTTGCCCGAGGTCCTGTCGACCATCTGTCTCGGCCTGTCGTAGTAGTCGGCGGACAGCGGGAGCGCTACGGTTCCGCGCTTTGCCCTGCCGAAAGGAGCGTGTCCGGCGCTCAGCCTCGCCCTGTAGGTCTTGCGGACTTCGCGTCCGGCGAACTGCGCCTCGAGCTCTGCCTTGGTAGTCAGCTTGCGGGCGAACACCATGACCCCGGAGGTGTCCATGTCGAGCCTGTGGCAGGAGTGCACCTCGCCAAAACTTTCACGGAGCCGGTCGAGCAGCGATCTGACTCCCGTCCGGCCCGGCACTGAAAGCATCCCGGCGGGCTTGTTGACCACTACAATATGGTCGTCGCTGTACAGTATCTCCGGCTCACGCCCTTCGTATTCCCGGTCGAGCGGGTTCGGCTCCACGTCGAGCCCCTGCATCATGAAGCTCAGCAGAGGGCCGCATTTGCCGAAGCAGGCAGGATAGAAATGTCCGTGCTCCCTGACTTCGGAGGAATGGGACGCGCCGTACCAGAACTCTCCCATCGCGAGCGGTTTCATGCCGTGAAGATACGCATGTTGCAGCAGCTTCGGCGCAGCGCAGTCTCCCGTCCCTCCGGGAGGCGTGAGGCCGCGCAGGGCGAATATCTCCTTTATGGTAAGGCATTCCCCGCGCGCGTTCAGCACCTTGTACTGACCGAAAAGCCAGTCCTGAAGCTGTGCCGACGCTCGGCTCTTGGCGATTCCGTCGGGCATTGACGAAATTTCGCTTTCGCGCAGCCTGAAATACCCCTGCGGGTCCGCATAGTCGTATATCGGGGCTACGAAGCCTTCCACCACGGAACGACCGCCCGCAAGTCCGCTGAACGCGTTCAGGCAGCCGCGGTCGGTAAGCAGCACTCCGAGCATCTTGCCTTCGGAAAATATGCTCCTGAGCGTTTCCGAGCCGTCTATTCTCTCGACAAGCCCGGAAGCGGCGGAAACCACCTCCGGACACGGAACATAGCGGAACGGATAGGTGAACACTTTCCGCCTATGCGAATTTCTTGAGTTCCTGCCAGATGCGGTGAACCGGCAGCCCCATGACATTGTAGAAGGAGCCCTCGATGCGGGATATGCCCACGTAGCCTATCCATTCCTGGACACCGTACGCTCCGGCCTTGTCGTAGGGTTTGAACTTGTCGATGTAGAGGTCTATCTCGCTGTCCTCCAGCCTGCAGAATTCCACGAGTGTGGACACGCTGAAGCATTTCTCATGGCGGCTGTCGCGCAGCGTCACCGCGGTCACTACCTCATGAGTCCTGCCCGAAAGCATGTGCAGCATCTCCTCGGCCTCCTCGCGCGAATGCGGCTTGCCGAGGACGCGGTCTCCGACTATGACCACGGTGTCCGCCGTTATGAGTATCTCGTCGTCTTCGAGCGGTCGGTGGAATCCGTGCGACTTGCCGAGACTCATGTCCGCCGGAACCTGGTGCGGGTCGACTCCCGGCTCGGCGCTTTCAACGAAAGTGTTCTCCGTATCCACCGTGAAGTCGATACTGAGTCCGGCGAGCAGTTCCCTGCGTCTGGGGGAGTTGCTGGCGAGTATTATGCGTCTGCCTTCGAGCATGGGATCAGTATATCTGATGGAACTTGTCCTCGTCGAACTGCCACTTGCCCTGCGCCTTCATGATCAGCTCGATGCCCTCGCGCAGGCAGCCGCGTCCTCCGGGTCTCAGGGTCACATAATCGGCGGCCTCCTTCGCTTCCTGGGCCGCGTCGGACGGAGCGACACCGAAGCCGCAGGCGCGCAGCACCTGGATGTCGGGTATGTCGTCGCCGAAATATGCGACCTCCGAAGGGTCGAGTCCGTGCTTCTCGCAGAATTTCCTGAAGGTCGCGAGCTTGCCGCGGACTCCGAGATAGAGATTCTCCTCGCTGACGCCCATGTGCTGGCAGCGGCTGCTGAGGGCGGGAGTGTCACCTCCGGAAATCACGGCCATCGTGAAACCCTTGAGAGCCGCGACGCGGGAGGCGAAGGAGTCCTTGACGTCCACCGCCCTGACGAGGTCTTCGAGGCCGGGCCCCATAGGGTAGATCATGCCGTTCGTGAGCACTCCGTCGATGTCGTAGGCTATGGCCTTGATTTTCTTAAGATTTTGTTCCATTGGGCGTTATGTCTGCAAGATTGAACGTCGCGCCTTTGGGCTCGGAGCCTCCGAGGTCGATGGGGCCGAACTGGGCCTCGTACTTGGCGATATTGTCGTAGAGGACGTTGAGCAGCCGCTTGCAGTGCTCCGGCGCCATCACGATGCGGTTGCTGACCTCCACCTTGGACATGCCGGGCATGCGGGTCGCGAAGTCGAGGATGAATTCACTTCTGGAATGAGCCACGATCACGAGGTTGGAATAGCTGCCCCGTGCAACATCGGGCCTGATTTCGATGCTGAGTTGTTGTTTCTTTTCGTTGTCCATAAGAATCAGTTTGAGCCGGACGGGCCGGCAACTGACAAATTTAGTCATTAAAGCCCGAATATTTCAAAAAATTCTCCCCAAAAATGACTATCTTCGCGGCCTATGGACATTGACGCTAAATACAACCCCGCTGAAGTCGAGGACAAATGGTATTCTTACTGGCTGGAGAACAGATGTTTCCACTCCGAGCCCGACAACAGGGAACCCTATACCGTGGTGATCCCCCCGCCCAACGTGACGGGCATACTCCACATGGGCCACGTGCTCAACAACACACTCAACGACGTGCTGGTCCGCAAGGCCCGCATGGACGGCAGGAACGCGTGCTGGATTCCCGGCACCGACCATGCCAGCATCGCCACCGAATCCAAGGTGGTCGCGCGCCTCAAGGAGAAGGGCATCTCGAAGGATGACCTCACGCGCGAGGAGTTCCTCAGATACGCCTGGGAATGGAAGGAGGAGCACGGAGGAATCATCCTCCAGCAGCTGCGCAAGCTCGGAGCCTCCTGCGACTGGGACCGCACCCGCTTCACGATGGAGCCGGAGCTCACCGAGGCCGTGACGGCAACCTTCTGCTGGTTCTACAAGAAGGGCATGATCTACAGGGGAGTGCGCATGGTCAACTGGGATCCCGTGGCGCTCACCGCGATCAGCGACGACGAGGTCATCCACAAGGACACCAAAAGCCATTTCTATTACCTTAAATATTATATCAGCGACGGAGAAGGTCGCCCCACCGCGGACTATGTGACCATCGCGACCACGCGCCCCGAGACCATCATGGCCGACGCGGCTGTCTGCATCAACCCAGCCGATGAGCGCTACCGTCACCTGCGCGGCAAGAAGGTACTGATTCCCTTGATAAACAGGGAGATACCCATTATCGAAGACAGCTATGTCGAGATGGACTTCGGTACCGGCTGCCTCAAGGTGACCCCGGCCCACGACGCCCACGACTACGAGATAGGCCTCCGGCACAATCTGCCGGCGCTCGAGATCATCGACGACCGCGGCCGCCTGAACGAGAAGGCGCAGATACTCGTGGGCGAGGACCGCTTCGACGCGAGGAAGAAGATAGTCGGAATGCTCGAGGAGGCCGGAAACCTCATCAAGGTCGAGGAATATGTGTCTCCCGTAGGCTATTCCGAGCGCACCGACGCGGTCATCGAGCCGAAGCTTTCTGCCCAGTGGTTCCTGAAGATGGACCAGCTGGCCGCCAAGGCCCTCGACAGCGTAGAATCGGGAAAGATAAAGCTCATACCCGACAAATACCGCAACACCTACCGTCACTGGATGGAGAACGCCCACGACTGGTGCATCTCCCGCCAGCTTTGGTGGGGCCAGCGTATACCGGCATACTATCTGCCGGACGGAAGCGTGGTGGTGGAGGAGACTCCCGAACTCGCGCTTGAAGCCGCGAGGAAGAAGGATCCTTCGCTGACCATGGCCGACCTGCGCCAGGACGAGGACGTGCTCGACACCTGGTTCTCCAGCTGGCTCTGGCCCATCTCCGTGTTCGATCCGAAGAGACCCGGACATCCGGAGCGCAAGCCCAACCGCGACCTTTCGTATTACTATCCCACCAACGACCTCGTGACAGGCCCGGACATCATTTTCTTCTGGGTGGCGAGGATGATCATGGCGGGCGACGAGTTCATGGACGACGTGCCGTTCCGCAATGTCTACTTCACCGGAATCGTGCGCGACAAGCTCGGGCGCAAGATGAGCAAGACCCTCGGCAACAGCCCCGACCCGCTCGACCTCATCGCGAAATACGGCGCCGACGCGGTCAGGCTCGGTATGCTGCTCTGCTCTTCTGCCGGCAACGACATTCTCTACGACGAGTCGCAGGTGGAGCAGGGACGCAATTTCTGCGGCAAGATATGGAACTCGTGGAGGCTCGTGAACGGTTGGAACGTCGACGAGCAGGCCGCGCAGCCCGAGGAGGCCCGCATAGCCGTCAAGTGGTTCGACAACCTGCTGTCGCGCACCATCGAGACCGTCGAGGACCATTACTCGAAGTTCCGCATCAGCGACGCCCTGATGGCTGTCTACAAGCTGTTCTGGGACGACTACTGCAGCTGGTACCTCGAACTTGTGAAGCCCGCGTACGGAGCCGCGGTTGACGGAATCACCTATTCCGCGACTCTGACTTTCTTCGAGAAGCTGCTGAAGCTCATACACCCGATAATGCCGTTCATCACCGAGGAGCTCTGGCAGTCCATGGAGCGCCGCAGCCCCGGAGAGACCATAATGTTCCAGCGCACTCCCGTGGCCGGCCCTTACGATCCTGCCTTCCTCGACAGCTTCGATCTTGCCCGCGAGGCGGTGATCTCTATCCGCGGCATACGCGCACAGAAGCAGATTTCGCCCAAGGTCGCGCTCAAACTTTTCATCGACGGAGATTTCAGTGACGAGCTGCTCCCCGTGGTGAAGAAGTTCGCGAACATCTCCGAGTTCGGCGAGGGCGGAGCCGAGGGCGCGTCGGTGTCCTTCATCGTGGGTACCGTCAGGATGAGCATACCTCTCGAAGGGCATATAGACACCGGCGAGGAGAAGGCGAAACTCCAGGCGGAGCTCGAGAGGCAGCGCAAGTTCCTGGCTTCCGTGAGGGCCAAGCTCGGCAACGAGAAATTCGTCTCCCACGCGCCCGAGGCGGTGATTGCGGCGGAACGCAAGAAGGAGGCCGACAGTCTCGCCCGCATCGAGGCCCTCGAAGAGTCGCTGAAGACGCTTGAATAACCCAAATTAGCTTAGATATGCTTGTATATCCTTTGATGATAGGCGTCTGGGAGATAGTCGCGATAGTGTTCGTGATCGTGCTTCTCGTCGGCGGAAAGAAGATCCCCGAACTGATGAAGGGGGTCGGAAAGGGCGTGAAGAGTTTCAAGGAGGGGCTCAACGGCATCGAGGAGGATGTCAAAAGGAGCGGGACTTCTCCGAAGGACTCCGCGGATTCCGGCGCGAAGGACGGCGCATCCGGCGACAAGACCGCCGAATAGACGGTGGCCGGCACAGCCAACAGCCCTGAGATGTCCTTCTGGGAGCATCTCGACGTGCTCCGGGGTGCCGTCATCCGCATCCTGATCGCCGTCTGTGTGCTCTCCTGCCTGGGACTTGCGTTCAAGGAGCCTCTGTTCAGGTTCATCCTGGCGCCGGCAGAGCCGGATTTCCCGATGTACAGGCTCATGGGAGCGGATTTCGATATGAAACTGATAAATGTTGACATCAGCGCCCAGTTTTTCGCCCATCTCAAGGCGTCCGTGATTGCCGGACTCATTTTCGCGTTCCCGTATATAGTGTGGGAGATATGGAAGTTCATCCTGCCGGCGCTGTATGCGAATGAGAAAAGGGCGGTGCGCCGGACTTTCCTGCTCTCGTCGGGACTGTTCTATCTCGGCGCCGCCGTCGGATATTTCGTGGTGCTTCCGTTCTGTCTTCAGTTTTTCATGAACTACAGCGTGAGCCCCGACATCGCCAACACGGCGACACTGCGCTCCTACATGTCGATGTTCGGCTCCCTGGTGCTGCTGATGGGCATAGCCTTCGAGTTCCCGTCGGCGATACTGCTGCTTTCGATGCTCGGAATCGTGGACCGGAAGCTGCTCAGAAGCGGCAGGAAATATGCGTTCATCGCGCTGCTCATCGTCGCGGCCTTCATTACGCCCACAGGCGACCCGCTGTCGATGCTGCTCCTCGCCGCCCCGCTTTATCTGTTGTATGAACTGTCAATCGCCCTATGCTCGTCACGAAAGAACCCCTGATCCAGACCATGGCCTGCGTGAACTGGCCAGACACATATCCTGACCGTCCTGAGGTGGAATTCGATGTCCGCTGCACCGGAGAGGAGCTGCTGCTGGCTTTCCGCGTCCGCGAGGAGTTCACCCGCGCCGTCTGCGCCGCAGACAGGGAGAATATATGGGAGGATTCCTGCGTGGAGTTCTTCTTCGCTCCCGCCGCGGACGGTCTGTACTATAATTTCGAGTGCAGCTGCATAGGGAAACTGCTGCTCTGCTGCGGCAGGGGTCGGGAGAACCGCGTCAGCCTTCCCGAGGAGGCGTATTCCGCTGTCAGAAGACGCGGCAGCCTTGGCGACAGGCCTTTCGGAATCCGGCAGATTCCGGAATGGGAGCTGGAACTTGCCATCCCGGCGCGGGCGCTGGTGTTCCACGACTTACGCAGCTTCAGCGGCATGCATGCGCGTGGGAATTTCTACAAATGCGGAAACATGCTGCCGCGCCGGCACTATCTGAGCTGGGCTCCCGTGGGCACGCCCGCACCGGACTTCCACCGTCCGGAATTTTTTGATTCAATAGACTTTGAGTGATGGTATCAATAGAAGACGTAACGGTTGCGTACGGCGGCTACGTGCTGCTTGACAAGATAAATTTCCACATCAGCGACAACGACAAGATAGGTCTCGTCGGGAAGAACGGCGCGGGCAAATCCACCGTGCTGAAGCTGATATGCGGTCTCCAGAGCCCGACGTCCGGCAGGATAGACAGGCCTTCCGACCTGACGCTGGGCTATCTGCCGCAGATAATGGAGCATCATAAGGGAAGGAGCGTGATAGAGGAGGCCATGACGGCCTTCGACGCCACCGCGGAGCTGGAGCGCGAGATAGCCGAGGTCACGAGGGAGCTTGAGACCCGCACGGACTACGAGTCAGACGCGTATTCGGCTCTCATCGAGAAGCTGGGCAGCCTTCACGACAGGCTTGACATCAGCTACAGCGAGCCGCCGGAGGTCCAGGCCCGCAAGACTCTGCTCGGTCTCGGATTCCGTGACGATGAGCTCGGCCGCAGGACCGAGACCTTCTCCCAGGGCTGGAACATGCGCATCGAACTCGCGAAGATACTGCTGCGCAAGCCCAGGCTGCTGCTGCTGGACGAGCCGACCAACCACCTCGACATCGAGTCCATCGAATGGCTTGAGGACTACCTCAAGGGCAGCCGCTGCTCGCTTCTGATGGTCAGCCACGACCGCCGCTTCCTCGACAACGTGACCAACCGCACGGTGGAGATAATGCTCGGCCATATCCATGACTACAAGGTGCCTTACAGCAAGTATCTGGAACTCAGGGCCGAGCGCCTCCAGCAGCAGACCGCGGCCTACGAGAACCAGCAGAAGATGATACAGAAGACCGAGGAGTTCATCCAGGCCTTCCGCTACAAGCCCACCAAGTCCAACCAGGTGCAGTCGAGGATAAAGGCCCTGGAGAAGCTCGACAGAATCGAGATAGACGAAACCGACAACGTGACTCTGAAGGTCAAGTTCCCTCCCGCTCCGCGCTCGGGCGACGTGGTGTTCAGGGGGACTGACCTCACGGTCGGCTATCCCGGTAAGGTGGTGTTCAGCCATGCCGACATCGAGATAAAGAGGGGAGAGAAGGTGGCGTTCATAGGGCGCAACGGAGAGGGAAAGACGACGATGATGCGTGTGATCGCCGGCGAACTTAAGCCTCTGGACGGCGAGGCCTGGCGGGGCTACAATGTCGAGATCGGATATTTCGCCCAGAATCAGGAGGACGTGCTCGACAGGAACGACACCGTGTATTCCACTCTTGACCGGATTGCGGTCGGAGACATCAGGACGAAACTCCGCGACATCCTCGCGCAGTTCCTTTTCAGGGGCGAGGACATAGACAAGAAGGTCGGAGTGCTGTCGGGAGGGGAGCGTGCCCGGCTCGGAATGGCCAAGCTCATGCTCCAGAGCCACAATCTGCTCGCTCTCGACGAACCCACGAACCACATGGACATCAAGTCCAAGGACATACTCAAGCAGGCCCTGAAGGCCTTCGACGGGACTCTGATAGTCGTCTCCCATGACCGCGACTTCCTCGACGGTCTCGTGGACAAGATGTATGAGTTCCGTGACGGAAAGGTCACCGAACATCTCGGCAGCGTCAGAGATTTCCTGGAGAAGAGGAAGATCGAGGACCTCAAGGAACTTGAACGCAAATTCGCTCCTGTGGCGGCGCAGACGGCGGCGCGGAAGGGTCCGGACAAGGAGCAGAAAAAGGCTTCCGACGAACAGAGACGCCATGTATCGCGCGAGGACAGGAAGAAAAAGAACAGAATTTCTTATCTTGAGGCGGAAATCGGCAAGCTCGAAGGCCGGATGAAGGAAATCGAGACTGTGCTGTCCTCTCCCAAGGAGACCGACGACATCATGGAACTCACGCGCAGCTATCTCGAACTGAAACGCGAACTAGACGCCAGGACCGACGAGTGGGCCGAATTAATGGAGGATTGATATGCTAGCTGGATTCAGATTCCTGTTGCCGCTGCTGGCCGTGTTCGCGGCCGCCGGCCCTGTCCGTGCTCAGGTCACGGAGTACACAAGAGAGACCGGCGCTTTCTCGCGCGTGGAGGTTTCCGGAGCTTTTGAAGTCGAACTGACCGGAGGATCAGGCTATTCGGTGACCGTCTCCGTCGATGAAATGCTTATGAATTTCGTTCAGGCGTATGTCGACGGGGAAGTCCTTAAAATCTACATCGACGAGAAGAAGCTGACCCCTGAGATACGCCGGCACTATCGCAGCCGCAATGCGGAGGATCCCGTGCTCCGGGCCGAGGTCAGCGCTCCTGCGGCTGTCCGCTCGCTCTCGCTTGGCGGAAAGGCCAGGCTTGGTGTCGTGAACGGAAATGTCTTCGCCGCAGATTCCGCCCGTTTTTTTCTTGCCGATGACGCGAGAATGGAGAATGTGACCCTCGCAGGCAGCGAGGCGGTGCAGCTTACGCTTGACCGCAGAAGTTCCGCCGACATCTCGGCTGAATGCGAAAGTTTCATCCTTGTGGCCGGAGGCGGTTCCAGCGCGCAGGTGCGGGTCGAAAGCGGGGAGGCCGAACTCTCGATGTCGGCGAACTCGTCATGCGTATACAACGGAAACACCGACAGGATCAAGGTCAGCGCCCGAGGCACGAGCCGGTCCATCTTTAACGGAGCGAGCTCTTCGGCCGAATACCGGATGTCCGGATCGGCCGACGTCAATGCCGAGAACTTCAAGGTAGTGGACGCCAAGGTAGTGATGAGCGGATTCTGCTCGCTGACCGAATCAGCCACCGGCAGCCTTTTCCTGGACATGAGCAACGGGGCCCGTCTGGTCTACAAGAATTCCCCCGTTTTCTTCATCAGCTCCATCAGGAACTCGAGCGTCGCGCGCTATTATGACGGTGCGGAGGGGCTGGAATGATAGTCTTTGACGCCCACTGCGACGCACCTTCGCAGATGTCCAGGCTGCGCGACTACCGTCTGGACAATCCCGACGCCCAGGTGGATTTCCCGAAAATGCTCCGCGGCGGCGTCGATGCTTCCTTTTTCGCCGCGTATGTTCCGGCTTCCCTTGAGGGGGAGGCGGCGACGGCCCATGCCGTGCGGCTTCTGGACGTCCTCGACGGTCAGATGGCCGCAAATGCAGATATCGCCGCATACGCACGCTGCGCCGGCGGGGTCCGCAGGAACAGACGCGCCGGGAAACTCTCCATACTGGCGGGAATAGAGAATGCATCCGCGCTGAACGGCTCTCTGGAACTTCTGCGCGGATTCTACAGGAGGGGAGTGCGCTATATCACTCTGACCCACAGCGCTGACAACGACGTGGCCGACAGTTGCACGGGAAACGGGCGCTGGGGCGGCCTGAGCCCCTTCGGCAGGGAACTGGTGCCGGCGATGAACCATATCGGGATGCTGATAGACCTCGCTCATTCGTCCGATGCGGCCATGCGGGACGTGCTGGATCTGTCCGGCCACCCCGTCGCATACACCCACGGCTGCTGCCGCGCCCTCGCCTCCCACAGAAGGAACATATCCGACGAACTGATACGGGCGATCTCCGAACGCGGGGGAATAGTCTGCATGAGCATATATCCCTGCTTCCTCGACGACAATTTCGTGCGCGTTTTGGAAGAGTCCGGGCTGGAGTCACAGATGAGCGTGGAGGACGAGTTCATCAAGGATCCCGCCAATCCGGAGAAAGCCGCCGCCTGGCTTGCGGTCAGGAAGAAGCTGGAGGCTCTGCCCAGGCCTTCGGCAGCCCGTGTCGCCGACCACATTGAGCACGCGGTCAGCGTCGGGGGAATCGACCATGTCGGCATAGGGACCGACTATGACGGCATCGAAGTCACGGCTTCGGGGCTCGAGGAAATATCGAA
Organism: Candidatus Cryptobacteroides merdipullorum; assembly: GCA_018715685.1. Classification (GTDB taxonomy): domain Bacteria; phylum Bacteroidota; class Bacteroidia; order Bacteroidales; family UBA932; genus Cryptobacteroides; species Cryptobacteroides merdipullorum. Next base: position 696 of record DVLC01000141.1, on the reverse strand, counting down.
GTTCGGCGTGCTTTTCGACGAACTTCGCAGAAGGGGATTCTCCCGCCGCGACATCTCGAAAATCGCGGGTGAAAACCTGCTGAATGTGCTGAAAATCGTCAGAAAACGGGTTTAACATTTTTGTTATACATTAAAACAAAAATGTTAAATATATTGATTATTAGTTTCTTCTATGTATGCGGCGAGAAATTTGAGTGCTGCTTCGGCGAAGCTGCGGATATTGCCCTTGCGGCCGAAATCGCAGTTGTATAGCATGGTCCTTGTGCCTGCAGGACCGCTGACTCCGATCCATACTGTGCCTTCCGGGTAGCGGTCATCACCGCCTTCGGCCAGTCCGGTGGTGGATACCGAATAGGTGCTGCCGAGAGCGGACCTCACCCCTTCGGCCATGGCCGCCGCCACCTCGGAACTGACGACTCCGAATTCCTCTATCGTCTGCGCGGGGACTCCGAGAAGTTTCTCCTTGACAGGAACGGCGTACGAAGTCACCGAGCCGAGATAGTATTCGGAGGAGCCCGAGACTGTGGTTATGAGGTGCGAGATTTCTCCGCCGGTGCATGATTCGGCAGCGCTGAGCGTTCTTCCGCTGCCCTTGAGCAGGGAGGCTATGCGATATTGGATTTCCTGTTTCATCGGTATTATGCGTCGGTCGCGCCGCCCGCGGCTTCAGAGCTGGCGGCTGCCGGCTGTTTTTCC
>DVLC01000140.1 GCA_018715685.1 Candidatus Cryptobacteroides merdipullorum | reverse complement strand
AACCTGTCAGGAGGCGGTATGGCCCCCGAACATGACATTAATAAAATTTTTTATATTTGCAGTTCCATTCTATTAGTTGGAAGTGTAACTTAATTATTGTTGAAAGAAATGAAGAAGACAATTTTTGCTCTCATGGCAATCACGGTCCTCGGACTCGCAGCATGCCAGAAAACCGAGACCCCCGATTCCGAACCGACCGCCGCGGAGACCGCTTCAGGAACCTACACTGGAACAATGGAAATAGCTCTCAACGACGGAGCGCCGTTTGAACTGCCGGATCAGACGATAACGATCACCGCCGCCGGTGAATCATCCATCGACCTTACCATCGCTGATTTCGCACTCGGAGAGTTCACCCTCGGAACGATTTCCATGACAGGATGTTCTCTTATGGAAAACGCCACCGACGGCAGCATCACAACAGAATCCGAACAGACCATCACTGTCGGCGAAATCGGCGACTGCGCAATTAAGCTGGAGGGCACTTTCAAAGACAACAGCACAACTCTTGACCTCCAGATCTCCCCGTCAATTCTTACTATCAATGTATCCGTACATTTCGATGGAGTCCGCGCCGAAACTGACGCCGAATAAGACGGAACCGTACGGAATATATTTGAACTGACAGACTTTGATCCGCCGCAGCCGCAATTCCGGTTGCGGCGTTTCATATCCTTCCTATTTTTACTTATATTTGGCCTGACGGCCATATATACTGCTGCGCCTCGGCAATTGCAAGCAAGCTTACATTGCTCTCGGCTTCTGCGTATATTTGTCGCTATCGTGCCATTTAATTGAATGAAACCTACCATGAAAGAGCTGACACCGAAGGACCTCGAAGCATTGCAGCGGATAAAGGACGCGGAGAACGACAGGACGCATTTTCTTTTGTTCGAAGCGGGGCTTCTTCTGCTGGTTCCGGGAATGCTGGTATCATCAATGCCGCTGTGGCTCGAAATTCTTGAGATTGCATCCGCCTGCAGCCTCCTCGTTGCAACCATAGTCAGGTTCGTGCTCGTATCACTCGGCAAGGCCGAGCCAAGACCCGCCCGTTATGTCAAGATCATATTCTCCATCCAGATAGCGCTGTTCCTGACCGCGCTTCTGATAAGCGGAATATGCGACAGCGACACCGTTGCCATAGTATTCGCAGGAGCGATGCTGGCTCTGAACGTGGCCTCATGGTTTCTGACCCGGAGCAAATGAGAATCGCTCAATCATCCGAAATTGCTATGCAATAGCTCGGGCAAGTTTTGTATATTTGCCCTCCGGAATTAAAACACAGATCGAAATGATTGAAAAAAGCGTTTCAAAGGGTATCATCAGCACCTATTTCAATAAGCTTGAAAGGAATCTCGACCTCGATGTGGCCATCGTAGGAGGTGGCCCTTCAGGCATCGTGGCGGCATACTATCTGGCCAAGGCAGGCCTCAAGGTGGCCCAGTTCGACCGCAAGCTGTCTCCCGGAGGAGGCATGTGGGGCGGCGCCATGATGTTCAACCAGATCGTTGTGCAGGAGGAGGCCCTCGACATAGTCAAGGACTTCGACATCAACTACCAGAGCTACGGCGACGGACTCTATGTCATGGACTCCGTGGAAAGCACCTCGGCCCTGCTTTACAAGGCTGTGCATGCAGGTGCAACGATTTTCAACTGCTATTCTGTCGAAGACGTTATCTTCAAGAACAACGTGGTCAGCGGAGTGGTCGTGAACTGGACTCCCGTACTGCGCGAAGGCCTGCATGTCGACCCCCTCAACATCATGGCCAAGTGCGTGATCGACGGCACCGGGCATGACAGCGAGATGTGCCGCACCGTGGCCCGCAAGAACGGAATCCGCCTCGCCACCGATACCGGCGACGTGATCGGGGAGCGTTCCCTCGACGTGGTCGCCGGCGAAAAGGAAGTCGTGGAGGGCACCAAGGAAATCTACCCCGGCCTCTATGTCTGCGGCATGGCGGCCTCAGCCGTAAGCGGCACCCCGCGCATGGGGCCCATCTTCGGCGGCATGCTGATGTCCGGCAAGAAAGTCGCCGGGCTGATCATAGATAGACTCAAATAGTTTCGTCACATCGGCAGATAAGACATCTCCCCCGCAGGCTTTTCCAAAATTCATTGCCTGCGGGGGAGATGTCTTATCTGCCGGGAAGCACTTGCAGCATCGCAGATCAAACTATATTATCTCCAGATCGGAAGCCGTTATCCAGCCCTGACGGCCGTCGGAAAGCTCGATATTGAGCCAGGAACCGAGTTCGTCGATGACCGTGACCTTGGTTCCCTCGTGCAGCACGAACAGATCCTTGGCCGTACTGTCGGAAGGAGAACTCCTGACGGTGGTGACGGCCCGCGTGACAATCGCGGAATCCTCCTTCGCATAATCGGCTCTCTGCCAGAAAGCCAGGCCGAGACACGAAAGCGAGAGCACGAACGCCACTATCATGGCTACGAATCCGCCCCTGCGCGCGGAAACATCCCTGCCGAGAAGGAACAGAAGCAGCATCGCCAGAGCCAGGGCCAGAAGCACCAGACCGAGCACGGACCACGAATCCGAAGGCATGAGCCAGCACAGACTGCGCATCCAGCGGGTCAGGAAGAACTCGGGAACCACCTCGATATTGTCCTGAATCCGCGACGACGCGAGTTCCAGATTGAACCTTGCATCGGAATAGGAAGGATCCATCTTCAGGGCGCGTTCATAATTCAATATGGCATGAGCGACATCGTCGTTCTTGAAATATGCGTTGCCGAGATTGCAATAGAGCTCCTTGGACACCAGTCCCGAATTCTCGATTGCCGACCAGGTATCGACCGCTTCCGACCAGCGGCCCTCCTCATACGCGGCAACTCCTGCAGTCCACAGAGAATCCGGCGAAGCGGAAACCGGCTCCTGAGCCTGGAGCGAAGGCACGGACAGCAACAGCACGACGACAGCGGCGGCAGAGCCCGCGGAAATGGATTTATGTTTCTTCATGACAGCTTCAATCAGCGAAATGGTCACCACGGCCTTCTCATAATGGGCGCTCATGGCCTCATTGCCCGAACCGGGAGCATAGCGCGCATACTCGCATGCGTCGAGCAGCGACACGAAATCATCGGCGACAGCCTTGTCGACTCCCGATTCGGAGAGTCTCCCGGAAATATTGTCCTTGCTCATGTCGGCCGCGTCCATATTGAACTTGTCGGACACATAACCGAGCAGAGCCCGGTGCAGTTCCTCATAGAAAGCCGTGTACAGATTCTTCCTGAGGAAGTCTTCCGCCTGAAGCAGGCGCTTGCGGGCCATCTTGACCGCCCCCCGGTTCTTTGTTCCGACCACGTCCGCCCTCCTTGCGGCAGCCGACTTGAGAAGGAAATACGCCGACGCGGCGGCTGCAAGAATCAGGACAAGCGTAAGCCAGAACCACAAGGAGCCCGCAAAGAAAGTCCCCGCCGGCACAAACGAAGGAAGGGCGGTGGAGATGAAGCGTATGTCCGAACCCACATTCCTGACATCCCTGCGCTGCACTCCCGGGACGAGCACTCCGGCGGTGCTGTCGGCAGTCTGGCCGCTTCCCCTGAGCACGGTGAGCGGCAGAGCATCGCCGCGCAGCGTCACGTAGCGGCGCGACGAAATGTCATAATAGCTGTACTCAACGGGCTCGATGACGAAATCACCGTGGCTGCGCGGGATGAAAGGATACTCGAAGAGCTTGCCTCCGGGGATATCGCTGGTCTTGACGTCGTACGCCTCAAAGTCGGGAGGGAAATTGACCTTGGGGGCGTTGAGCAGCGAGATATTGCCGTTTCCTGTAACCCTGACCTCAAGCGAGGCGGCGTCGTGGACGGAAAGCTCGTCTCTGGAAAGCGCTGTCGTCATACTGAACTTGCCCACGCCGCCGCCGAAGGAAGACGGCGCTCCGTCGGGAAGCCTGTGCACATGCACCGTGACAGGATCCGTGGTCAGACGCTTGCGTATGCTCTGATAGTCGTTCTGGAAGAATTCGTCAAAAATAGACCCGCTGGAAGGTCTGTCCACCCGGATATTGATCACGCTGACCATCTCCGTCGGGTCGATGACGATGTCGCCGGCCTGCTGCGGCACGAGAGTCCAGCTTCTTATCAGCGCCACATTGTATATTTTCCCGTCAACGCTTTCTCTATGGAATTCCAGATTCGTCGGAGCCTGGGTCTCCTGACTCCAGAAACCGTTGAAAGTCGGGAACTTGACATTCTCGAAGCCCACGAGATTCACTCTCTGATAAAGCTTGAGCGTCGCCGTGACGGTCTCTCCGACCACCACATCGGACTTGCTGAGGTCAAATGACAGATAAATGTCGTCGGAGGACACCGAGCCCGTCACCGCAGCCGAATTGCCCGACTGACTCTCCTGCCGGGACTGCCTGCCGCTGTCGGCCACGACCTCTATCCCCCAGGGGTCGGACTGTATGTCCGCGCCTTTGACCGTGGCGTGAGCCGCGGGAAGGCTGAACTTGCCTATGGCCTTCGGCAGAAGAATATAGGTATAGGTGGTCTTCGAAGATCTGGAGGAATGGCCGTTGGTGTTCGAATAAGTGCTGACCGAACCCTTCTGCGGCCCCCAGACAAGCTGGAAATCGCCACCGGCGTCCCAGCTGAAATCCGACGGAGCGCTGCCTTCGATCACGAAAGTCACATTGAACTGCTCTTCCAGACCCACCAGATTGGGAGCCTGGACATCTATTTTCGTCTGCGCAAAAGCCGAAAAAGCCATCAAAAGCGCCACGGCGCAAGCTGTCAGTCTGTTCATCACCAATTCTTTTCTTTCTGTCTTGATTTGAGCGCAGCCGCCTTCTCGCGGTCAACCTTGTCACGAGTCCGCTCCTCCTGCGCCTGCACCGCGTTCAGCATCTGCTGTGCCTGCTGGGGAGAAATCGCCGCTTCGCTTCCGGAACCGTCGTCTCCCCCGTCACCGTCATTCTGGTCGGGCTGGGGCTGGGGCTGGGGCTGCTGTCCGGACGGATTCTGATCATCCTGGCTGTCATTGTCGTCCTGATTCTCCTGTTCGCCCCGACCTCCGCTCTGCTGGTTTTCCAGCATTTTCTTCGCGTAGATGTAGTTCTCCTTGGCGTCCAGGTCGTCAGGATTCTGAAGCAGCGACTGTCTGAAAGCCTCTACCGCCGACGCGTAGTCCTTGAGCTGCAGCGCGATGTCTCCGGTGTTGTAATGTATGTCGGAGGACACTTCCTGTCCGTCAAACGAGCCCATTATCTCCTTCGCCCCTTCGAAATTCTCCTGACGGTACAGCGAAGAGGCGAGATTGTACCTTGCCGCCGTCGAAAGCGAATCCTTTACGAGCCCCTTGCGATATGCGAGTTCGGCCGCCCCGAAATCTCCTCTTTCGAAATGCCGGTTCCCCTGGCGCACGTCATGCCTGTCGGCCTGGGCGAAAGCGGCCGCCGCGTTCAGCAGCAGAATCAGCAAAAACGTCAGTATCCTTCCTTTCATCTGAAAATCCTCCTTTTTGCCCGACGCTCACCTATGAGCATCTCTATCACGAAGATGCCGAGGGCTATGCCGAGAAAATACATGTACAGTTCATCATATTCCTCGAACACGACCGAGCTGAGCCTCTCGTCCTCCATCTTCGAGATTTCGTCGATTATGGGATTGAGACCGAACTCCTCGTTGCCGGCATGCACATACGCACCGCCTCCGGCCGCCGCTATGTCCTTGAGTGCCTGCTCGTCGAGCCTGGTCACCACGATCTCGCCGCTTCGGTCCTTGAGAAGTCCGCCTCCCATGGGAATGGGCTCGCCTTCCGTCGACCCGACACCTATTGTATAAACTCTGATGCCGCTTTCGGCTACTGTCTTCGCCGCCGCGACGGCGTCATCCTCATGGTTCTCGCCGTCGGTGATCACGATTATGACCCGGCTCTTCTCGCTCTGGGCGCTGAAGCTCCTCGCGGCGGTGATTATCGCATCGCCGATGGCGGTACCCTGAATGGGAATGGAGCCGGTATCGACATTGTTCAGGAACATCTTCGCGGAAATGTAGTCCGCGGTTATCGGAAGCTGGACAAACGAAGTCCCTGCGAATATCACGAGCCCTATCCTGTCGTCCTGAAGCCTGTCGGTCAGCCGCGAGATGGCAAGCTTGGCCCTCGAAAGCCTGTCCGGCTGATAATCCCTGGCGAGCATGGAGTTCGAGACATCCAGGCAGATCATGATCTCCGCGCCCTTGGTCTCCCGTTCGGAGAGCTTCGCGCCTATCAGCGGACGTGAAAGCCCGATCACGAAGAACTCGAAGGCGGCGCAGAACAGCACTATGTGCCACCATCCCTTGGCGGACGACCACGACGGCATCAGCTGGCGCACGAGCCACGGATTGCCGAAACGGGCTACAGCCTTGCCCCTGCGATGCCTGACGATGCCGTAGACAATCAGCAGGACGGGCGACAGGAGCAGCAGCCACAGAAATTCAGGATGAGCTATATACAACATTACGGCAACCTCCTCAGCAATAGTCTGGCGAGCAGCTCGAGCAGCAGGCATATCAGCGCCGCCAGAGCATATCCGCCGAAAAGTTCCTTATATACGGGGAAACTGTCAACCGTGGTGCGGGCAGTCTCCATCTTGTTGATCTCGGAATAGATTTCCGCAAGCTTGGTATTGTCGGTGGCGCGGAAATAGCGGCCTCCGGTCATCTCCGCCACTTGCTGGAGCAGGTTCTCGTCAATCTCCACCTTGACATTCTGAACTTCGACGCCCCAGGGCGTTATCACGGGATAGGGGGCGGTTCCGTTGGCACCGACTCCTATAGTATAGATGCGGACCCCGTAAGTCTTAGCGATCTCAGCCGCCGTAAGCGGGGCGATCTCGCCGGTATTGTTCACGCCGTCGGTAAGCAGTATGACCACCCGGCTCGGAGCGTCGGAGTCCTTGAGTCTCGCGACCGAGGTCGCTATCCCGTTGCCTATGGCCGTACCGTCATCAATAAGGCCGGTCTGAACCTCCTTCATCATGTTGATCAGCGTCGACCTGTCCGTCGTAAGCGGACACTGGGTATAGCTTTCGCCGGCGAAGACCACTATTCCTATGCGGTCCGAAGGACGCTGGGCGATGAATTCAATGGCTATGTCCTTGGCAACGCTTATTCGGTCGGGAGTGAAGTCCCGGGCAAGCATGGTCGTGGACACGTCCATCGTCAGCACGATGTCTATGCCCTCGGTCTCCACAGACTCCATCTCCGAGGACGACCTGGGTCTGGCTATGGCCACTATGATCAGACACAGCGCCGCTGTCCTGAAGGCGAACGGCAGGTGCCTGACTACGGCCAGCGGAGAAAAGCCTTTCCGCAGCCACGGCCTTATCACTGACACGCGCAGATGGGGCCTGCGCTCGGAAAGCTCCAGATACACATAATGCGCGATCAGGAGCAGAGGCAGCACCAGCAGCCACAGAAGACGGGGATACTCAAAGAACATCCTTGTCGCGCCCCTCCGCAAGCTCTGTCTGATAGGTTGAAGTCACGAAACTGACCGCAGTCGAGAGAGACCTGAGATTCTCGTCCCGGGTGGCGACATGCTTCGCGAACTTGACGAAGTCGGCCAGTTCGAACAGGCCCTTCGTCTCCGTCCATACCTCGGGTTTTATGCCTTCGCAGGACTTGAGCGCGTCGAAAAGCTCGTCGGTGGTCATTTCAGGCGCGTCCACGCCGAAACGCCTGTCGATATATGTCTTCAGTATGTCGGTGATTCCCGAATAGTACGCCTTCTGCCTGTCCGGAGCCCAGTATTTCTCGTCCTTGTACCTGTCAAGCGCCCTGAGCGCCGTCACATACGGAGGCTCATCCCGCCTCAAGGCAGTTCCGACAGGGACATTCCTGCGCAGCAGCCAGACTATGAGAAAGGCCAGCCCGAAGAGGAGCACGACGCCGCCCAACCACGGCAGCACCTCGATGAGTTTCAACGGATAGCGCATCTGTCCCTTGAGGTCGTTGATCTCGAAGGTCGCGGTATCCACCGGCATGGTCTTCACGTCAAGTTCCGCCGGATTGAAAAGCAGAGTGTCGGTCCGGCCTCCCGGAAGAGTCCTTCGGACGGCGATTCCCGGCAGCACATAACGCCCCTCCTCGAATGGAGAGACCACCACGCTGCCGCGGATGTCCATGCCGCTCTTCGAAGTCCGCACGGTGTCGAGCTGCCAGTTCCTTACGAGAACCAGGGAATCATCGGTGAACTCGCTGAAATCCTGAAGCATCAGGGTGGTGCCGGGTGCGACGCCGTCGAGACTGAAACCATATTCGAACTGATCGGCTATTAGCACGGAGTCCCTCGGCTGGAGCGGTTCCACGAAGGCGTCCCCTGACGGCACGATGTCCGCGAAAGCGAAAAGTATGAATGTCAGTATGCTCATCTGTGATTGAAAAGCGCCATCAGCCCCTTGACATAATCGGAGTCCGTGGCTATGTCGACATTGTCTATCCTGTATCTGTTGAAAATCTTCCTCTCCTTCTCGTCAAGGGCCTCGAACCATGAGCGGTAAGATTCCCTGAGACGGCGGCTTCCTGTATTGACCCAGGAGCATCTCCCGCTCTCGCTGTCCTTGACATGCACCAGTCCGACATTCGGAATGTTCCTCTCCCTCGGGTCATGCACCTTGATGACGCTTAGGTCATGACGGCCTGCAGCCACCTTCAGAGAGTCCTCATACCGGGGATTGCCTTCGGCGTCCACGTCCAGCATGTCGCTGAGAAGGAAGGCGGTGCACTTCTTCTTGATGCCGTTCGTGAGGAAGCGCAGAGCCGCACCTATGTCGGTGCCGTCGGAAGTGGGCTGAAGCTCAAGCATCTCCCGGATGATATGCAGCAGATGCGTGCGTCCCTTCTTGGGGCTTATGAACTTCTCCACATGGTCGGAGAAGAAAAGCGCTCCGACCTTGTCGTTGTTCAGTATCGCGCTGTACGAAAGCACCGCCGCGATCTCGGCCAGGCGCTCCCTCTTGGTGTCGCCGGCCGTTCCGAAAAGCCCCGAGCGGCTCACGTCCACGAGCAGGACAACCGTAAGCTCGCGCTCCTCCTCGAAGACCTTGATATACGGGGTCCTCAAGCGGGCGGTCACATTCCAGTCCATCGAGCGCACGTCGTCTCCCCACTGGTACTCCCTGACTTCGCTGAAAGCCATTCCACGACCCTTGAAGGCCGAATGATACTCTCCCGCGAAAATCTGGTGAGACAGAGCCTTCGTCCTTATCTCTATCTTGCGCACCTTCTTGAGAAGGTCGGTTGTACTGCTATGGTACGATGACGGCATTTATGATTCTCTCTATGATATTCTCGGTCACCACGTTCTCGGCCTCCGCCTCGTATGTGAGACCTATCCTGTGGCGCAGCACCTCGGGGCAGACGGCGCGCACGTCCTCGGGAATCACATACCCCCTGCGCTTGATGAACGCGTATGCCTTGGCGGCCATTGAAAGGCTGATGCTGGCTCGGGGAGACGCGCCGAAAGAGATGAATCCGGCGAGGTCCGAGAGTCCGTAGTCCGCCGGAGTGCGGGTGGCGTAGACTATGTCGACTATGTATCTCTCGATCTTCTCGTCCATATAGACTTCGCGCACGACCTTGCGGGCCTTGATGATGTCCGCGGGCTCCACCACCTTGTTCGCCTTCGGGAACTCGCCGCTGTTGTTCATGCGGATTATCTGCTTCTCCTCCTCCTTACTCGGGTAGCCCACGATCACCTTGAGCATGAAACGGTCGACCTGCGCCTCCGGAAGAGGATAGGTACCCTCCTGCTCTATGGGGTTCTGGGTCGCCATGACCAGGAAAGGCTCCGGAAGAGGATAGGTTTCGTCGCCGAGGGTCACATGACGCTCCTGCATGGCCTCTAGCAGGGCGGACTGCACCTTCGCCGGTGCACGGTTGATCTCGTCGGCGAGCACGAAGTTCGCGAAAACGGGGCCCTTGTGCACCTCGAACTGCTCCTGCTTCTGCGAATAGATGAGCGTGCCCGTCACATCGGAGGGCAGGAGGTCGGGAGTGAACTGGATACGGCTGAACTTGGCGTTCACGGCCTGCGCCAGAGTGCTGATCGCAAGGGTCTTCGCAAGTCCCGGCACACCTTCCAGAAGTATGTGTCCGTCGGCGAGAAGGGCTATCATCATATTCTCGACCAGACGCTTCTGGCCCACTATGACCTTGCCCATCTCCATCGAAAGAATGTCAACGAAGGCGCTTTCGTTCCTTATCCTGTCGTTGAGTTCCTTTATGTTTACACTTTCCATAGATTTTTTAATACTTTTGCAGTAGTTATGCGTTATTTCGTCAGGCTTTCATACAGCGGATCTGGCTTCCACGGCTGGCAGATCCAACCACGCGAGGAGAGCGTTCAGGCCGCCCTCGAGAAAGCCCTCTCGACACTTCTGCGCACCAAGACGACGGTCACCGGCGCGGGCCGCACCGATACCGGAGTCAATGCGCTAGGCTATGTCGCACATTTCGACGCCGACGTTCAGCCTGACGTGAAGGATTTGACATACAAATTAAATGCCATCCTGCCGCCGCAGATAGTCGTGCTCGAGATAGGGCCGGCAGCGGAAAACTTCCACGCCCGCTTCGACGCGACCAGACGCGAATATAGTTATTTTCTTCACAGGGTGAAAGACCCGTTTCTCGACAGTTTCTCCTACCTGTGCGGCTACCCGTCACTTGATTTCTCCCTGATGAACGAAGCCGCCGCCCTCCTGCCGGGCAGACACGACTTCCGCTGCTTCGAAAAGACAGGGGCCGACAGCCGCACCTCGATATGTACCGTCTTCTCCGCCGGATGGAAGCCCTACGCGCCCTCGGTGTCCGCATGGCCGCCATTTCCCGAAAACGGCGAGCCGAGATACTGGCGCTTCGACATTGCGGCGGACCGCTTCCTAAGGAACATGGTGCGCGCCGTCGTCGGCACTCTGGTCGAGGTCGGCAGGGGCAGGCGCAGCCTTGACAATTTCGCGTCACTGATACTCCCGGCAAACCCCGACACCGTATCTCCTGAAAGGCCCGGCCGCCCCGACACCGCTCCGGCAGCCCGCTGCGAGGCCGGAGAATCCGTCCCGGGAAAGGCCCTGTTCCTCTCAAGCGTCGAATACTGACGCATTTTTTCCGGTGGAAAGCCGCGCCGCAACATGGCACACGGCTTGCAGATTCGCCGATTTTCCGTATCTTTGCAAGTTAGGATTATAGTGTACCTTAACATAAAAGAACAGATATGCTTTTCAGTTTGCTTCAGACAGACATCGCCACCGGCATTGCGACGGAAGTGGCCCCCGTGCAGCAGGAAATGACATACACACTCTTCGAGATGGCCGTCAAGGGCGGCTGGCTCATGATCGTCCTGCTTCTGCTGTCCATCATCGCCATCTACATCTTCGGCAAGAAATGGTGGAGCATACAGCAGGCCGGCAAGATAGACAAGGACTTCATGATGGACATCCGCGACTATATCCACGAAGGCAAGATCAAATCCGCCAAGGCGCTCTGCTCGAAATACGACGCGCCGGTGGCAAGGATGGTGGAGGCCGGACTCTCCCGCATAGGCAAGCCGCTGGGTGACATCCAGACCATAGTCGAGAACGTGGGCAACGTAGAAGTGGCCAGACTCGAGAAAGGCCTGCCCTACCTCGCCACGATCGCGGGAGGCGCCCCGATGATAGGTTTCCTCGGAACCGTGATGGGCATGGTGCAGGCGTTCTTCAACATGTCGAACGCCGGCAACAACATCGACATCACCCTGCTCTCCGGAGGAATCTACACCGCGATGATCACGACGGTCGGAGGCCTGATAGTCGGAATCCTCGCGTATTTCGGCTACAACTACCTGACAGCCAGAATTTCGGCGCTCGTCTACAACATGGAGAGCGCTATAATCAAGTTCATGGACGCCCTCGGCGATCCGGCTTCCGGCTCGCAGCGCGACGAAACCGCAACGGACACTGATAAAACGGAATAAGATGGCTCTCAAGAGAATGACAAAGCCGGACCCGAACATGTCCATGTCCTCGATGACGGACATCGTGTTCCTGCTGCTTATCTTCTTCCTGGTGACCTCCACGCTGGTGAACCCGAACGCACTGAAGCTCCTGCTTCCCAAAAGCACCGGGCAGGTGGGCGCCAAGGCCACGGTCAGCGTGTCGATCAAGGACTGGGGCGACAGCCTCTACACCTATCATATAAACGGGCAGGAGAGCCCCGTCCCGTTCGGCGAAGTCGAGGACGACCTGATATGGCTGCTTCAGACCGAGGAGGACCCCACCTTCTCGATCTACGCCGACGAGAGCGTGCCCATCGGACAGGTGGTGCAGGTCATGAACATCGCGAAAAGAAATCATTATAAGGTAATCCTGGCGACACAGCCCGAGTGATGGCCGACAACAGGAGAATAAGACAGAGCACGGAGCGCAAAGGCGTGGTCATCGGCGTCGTACTGACGGCGGGAGTACATGCCTGCGCCATCGCCCTGGTCTCTTTCACCGGTCTCAAATACATATACCCTCCTCCGGAGGAGCAGGCGATGCTCATCGACTTCTCGGACGATGCCACGGCCTTCGTGGAGGAAAGATACGGTTCCGAACCGCAGGCCGCCGAGGTTGATTTCGAAGAGGCCGTGAACTTCGTGCAGCGGAGCACCTCCCCGGAAGTTGCGGACAGGGAGAACCTGACGCCCGAGACCGCGCAGGACGACTTCGGCGACGTGGACGTGCCCTCGCCCGAGCCCGAACAGCCGGCTCTCGACCCGAGGGCGGCCTTCCCGGGAATGGCCAGGAAAGACACCACGCTGACCGCCATGCATGCGGCGTCCGACAGTTCGGCGCTGTTCAAGGCGGGCCAGCCGGAAGGCAACACCAGAAGCGGCAGGACCGACGGGAAGCCCAACGCGCATGTGCAGGGCCGCAAAGTGATCAATGACAACATTCCGCTGCCGGAATACGACGTGCAGAAGGAAGGTACCGTCGTGGTGACGATATGGGTGGACAATTACGGCATCGTGCAGAAAGCCGAATACGGCGAAGGTTCGACCACATCTGACGCACATCTTTATGCCGCCGCCAGGAATGCGGCGCTGAAAACACGCTTCAACATGGATGCAAACGCACCGGCGATGCAACAAGGAACAATAACTTATTATTTTAAACTCAAGTAGAAATGGACCAGTTTACTAAAGAAGGTCGTAAACTTAGACCAAGAAAAACTGCGGCTCAGAGACAGCCGAATTTCGAGAAAGTTGAATACTCGCGAGGAGAATTCAACGATGACAGCAGACCCCGTCAGTACGGCGAGCGCAGAAGCTACGGTGAGAACCGCGGCGGTTATGGCGAGCGCCGCGGAGGCTACGGCCAGGGCCGAGGAGCTTACGGGAGCAGAGGAGGCAGCAGCCGTGGAAACTATTCAGGAGGAGACGGCTACCGTCAGCCGGAAGGCGGATACGGAAGGCGCTCCGACTCGGATCGTCCCTCATACGGCGATCACAGACCCCGTCAGTACGGCGAACGCAGAAGCTACGGTGAGAACCGCGGCGGATACGGAGAGCGCCGTGAGACCTCGTACGGAGACCGCAGGCCGCGCCAATACGACAACGGAGAGGGCTACGGCGAGCGCAGGCCGCGTCAGTACGGCGAGCGCAGAAGCTATGGCGAGAACCGCGGGACTTACGGCAGCGACAGGCCGCGCCGGGAATACAGGAACGCGGCTCCGGGGAAACCGGCGGCTCCGAGACGGAAGAACGCTCCGAAACCCGGCTCAAAGAAACTGTTCAGCAAGGATTCCTTCGAGGGTATTACCAGAATGATCGAGCGCAGGCCTGTCGTGAACGGCAGCGAAGGCGCCGAGCAGTACGAGACTCCCATCAAGGATGTGGTTCGCCTCAACAAGTTCATCGCCAATTCGGGAGTATGCTCGCGCCGCGAGGCCGACACCCTGATCCAGGCAGGAGTGGTCACCGTGAACGGAGAAGTGGTCACCGAGCTCGGAACGAAAGTCAACATCCATGACGACGACGTGCGCTTCAACGGCGAGCGTCTCAAGGGAGAGGCCAAGGTCTACATAATCATGAACAAGCCCAAGGGCTATGTCACGACGGCAAGCGACCCTCACGCCGACAAGACGGTGCTGGATCTCGTGGACAAGTGTCCCGCAAGGGTATATCCGGTCGGCAGGCTCGACAAGAACACCACCGGCGTGCTGCTTCTGACCAATGACGGAGAGATAGCGGAAAGGCTCACCCATCCCTCATACGACAAGAAGAAGATCTATCAGGTCGCACTCGACAAGGAACTCAGCGAAGAGGACCGCGACAGGATACTCGCGGGCGTGGAGCTCAGCGACGGCGTTGAAAAAGCCGACGAACTGGAGTACATAGACCCCAACGACAAGCGCAAGCTCGGCATCGAGATCCATTCGGGAAAGAACAGGATCGTACGCCGTCTCTTCGAGAGCCAGGGCTACAATGTCAAGGCGCTTGACCGCGTCTACTTCGCAGGACTCACCAAGAAGGGGCTCAAGAAGGGCGAGTGGCGCTTCCTGACCGAGAGTGAAGTCAACATTCTGAAGATGGGAGCATACGTATAATGGCCCATCGTTCAGGATTCGTAAACATCATAGGCAATCCCAATGTCGGGAAGTCCACGCTGATGAACGCATTGGTGGGCGAGAAACTCTCCATCGTGACGGCAAAGGCGCAGACGACACGGCACAGGATAATGGGCATAGTCAACGGGGAGGACTGGCAGATAGTCTATTCAGACACTCCCGGAATACTGAAACCCGGATACCGCCTTCAGCAGAACATGATGAACTTCGTCGACGAAGCCCTTGGCGACGCCGACGTGGTTCTTTATGTCACCGACACAGTGGAGACCGCCGACAAGAATGCGGAATACCTCGACAAGCTCGGCAGGCTGGAGTGCCCGGTGATAGTGGTCATAAACAAGATAGACCTCAGCAACCAGGCGGATGTCGTGGAGCGCATGGAATGGTGGCGCAGGAAGCTGCCGCAGGCCACGGTGATCCCGGCGTCGGCGCAGGAGAAGTTCAATCTCGACAGCATCCTCGACGCCGTGGTCTCGAATCTGCCCGAATGCCCGCCCTGGTTCGACAAGGACACCTTCACCGACAGGAACCTGAGGTTCTTCGCATCGGAGATCATCAGGGAGAAGATCCTGCTCAACTATAAGGAGGAGATTCCGTATTCCTGCGAGGTCGGAATCGAAAGCTTCAAGGAAGGCGCCGAAAGATACGACATCAGCGCCGTGATCTATGTGATGCGGGAGTCCCAGAAAGGCATAATCATAGGCCGGGGAGGCTCGGCGCTCAAGAAGGTCGGGACCCAGGCGAGGCTGGAGATGGAGGACTTCTTCCAGAAAAAGGTATATCTCAACATCTATGTGAAGACGGATCCCGACTGGAGGGAGAGCAAGAAGGAACTCAGGAAATTCGGATACGAAAATTAGACAGGCATGGTTGAAGAAGACGAGATAATAGAGGATGTTCCCGTGAACGACGAAGGCTCCGAATCGGGGAAGTTCGAGAAACTCATGGGTTCAGACCCGCAGGAGTTCAGACTGTCGGGGATGTTCAAGGACTGGTACCTGGATTACGCTTCATACGTGATCCTGCACCGTGCCGTGCCCGACATAGTGGACGGGCTGAAGCCAGTTCAGCGACGGGTGCTGCACGCCATGTACAACATGGATGACGGCAAATACAACAAGGTAGCCAACATCGTCGGACAGGCCATGCAGTTCCATCCCCACGGCAACGCTTCCATAGAGGGCGCGCTCGTCCAGCTCGGACAGAAAGGACTCACTATTGACTGCCAGGGCAACTGGGGCAACATTCTGACCGGCGACCCCAACGCCGCCGGACGATACATCGAGGCAAGGCTGTCCAAATTCGCGAAGGAAGTGGTCTTCGACCCCAAGGTCACCGAATGGATGACTTCCTACGACGGACGCAACCAGGAGCCTGTCGAGCTTCCGGTGCGCTTCCCGCTGCTGCTCGCGCAGGGCACGGAAGGCATCGGCGTGGGACTCGCATCCAAGATACTTCCCCACAATTTCAACGAACTCATCGATGCCTCCGTGGCCATACTGGAAGGGCGCAGCTATGAAATCTACCCCGACTTCCCCACAGGCGGCCTCGCCGACTGCGGCAAGTACATGGCTGGCAAGAGAGGCGGAAGCGTCAAGGTCAGGGCCCGCATCGAGAAAATCGACAAGAACACCATAGCCATAACGGAGATCCCCTACGGGAAATACACCGAAGATCTCATTCAGTCCATACTCAAGGCGAAGGAGAAGGGCAAGATCAAGATCAAGAAAATCGAGGACATGACCACAGACAAGGTGAACATCATGATTCACCTGCCGAACGACGTGTCTCCCGACAAGACTATCGACGCCCTGTACGCCTTCACCGACTGCGAATGCAATCTCGCGCCGAACGCCTGCGTGATCAAGGACAACAAGCCAGAATTTCTGACGGTCAACGACATTCTTGAGTACAGCACCTTCCATACGCGCGAGCTGCTCCTCATGGAACTGAACATCAGACTCGACGAACTCGAAAGGGACTGGCACTACAGTTCGCTGGAGCGTATATTCTTCGAGAACCGCATCTATAAGGTTCTGGAGCAGGACCAGAAGGACTGGGACACCCAGATCGGCGACGTGTTCGTGCGGATGAAAGACTATCAGGACCTGCTCAGGCGCGAGATACTGATGGAAGACATACTCAGGCTCGTCGAGAAGCCGGTGCGCAAGATATCCAAGTTCGACACCAAGGCCATGGACGAGAAAATCATGGCCATAGAGCAGGATATAGCCAGGGTCACGGACGAAATCGAGCACATCAACGAATACACCGTCCGCTGGTTCAAGGAACTCAAGAAGAAATACGGCAAGGACTGGCCCCGCCGCACCGAACTCACGAATTTCGAGACGATTGCAGTGAGCCGCGTGGCCAACAACAACGCCAAGCTCCAGGCCAATCTCGCGGAAGGATTCGTGGGCATAGGCCTGAAGAAGGACGACGGAGGGGAATATGTGTGCGACTGCTCGGACATGTCGGAGATCATAGTCATAAGCAAGGACGGCAAGTACCGCATCACCAAGGTGCAGGACAAGGCCTTCTTCGGCAAGGACCTGCTTTATGTCAACGTGTTCAACCGCGGCGACAGCCGGACCATATACAATGTGATCTACCGCGAGGGCAAGACCAGCATCTACTACGCCAAGCGCTTCGCCGTGACTTCCGTCACCCGCGACAAGGAATATGACATCACCACGGGCGAGGACGGTTCGAAGATAGTATGGTTCAGCGCGAACCACAACGGCGAGGCCGAGACGGTGCGCGTGCAGCTCAGGCCCAGACCCAAGCTCAAGAAGACCTCGCTCGAATACGACTTCTCGACCCTTGCCATCAAGAGCCGCAGCGCCAGAGGGAATCTGGTCACCAAGAACGTCATCCAGAAGATAAGCCTCAGGAGCAAGGGCATAAGCACCATCGAAGGCAAGGACATCTGGTTCGACGGCGATATCCAGAAGCTCAACGACGAGGGGCACGGAGAATATCTCGGCCAGTTCAGCGGCGACGACAAGGTTCTTGCCGTGTTCCGCAACGGCACATGGTACACGACCTCGTACGATCTCGTGAACCGCTACCAGGGAGAGCTGCTGAGAATCGAGAAGTTCGATCCTGACAAGACTTTCACGGCCCTTTACTGGGACGGTGCCTCGAAGAGCTTCTATGTGAAGCGCTTTTCTTTCACCGTCAGCGACAACACGCCCCAGAGCTTCATTTCCGACGACCCCAAGTCCAGGCTCGTGGAGCTCAGCGACGACCGCCACCCTCAGTATGAAATAAGCTGGAAGCTCGAGGACAGGCCGGCCGAGGCCGTGGACGCCGAAGAATGGATAGCCAAGAAGGGCGTGACCGCCAAGGGCAAGAAATGCTCTTCCCGCCCCGACGTCAGGAGCGTGCGCTTCATCGATCCTCTCGTCAAGGAAGGCGACGCGGACGACATTGCCGAGGAGGAATACGCCGAAACCGAGGAAGTCACCGCGCCCGAAGAGGAGACGCTTGACGAGGAACCGACTCTGTTCTGACAGTCTGAAACGAAAATATAACTGACAACGATATGGAATACAGCGAACAGGAACTTTTGCGCCGGGAGTCATTGACAAAACTCCGCGAACTGGGCGTAGAGCCCTACCCCGCGGCAGAATATCCGGTCAACGCGACCGCGGCGGAAATCACGGCCGGATATGATCCCGAGAAAGGCAATTTCCAGGAAGTATGCATAGCCGGAAGGCTCATGAGCCGCCGCATAATGGGAGCGGCCTCCTTCGGCGAGCTCCAGGACGAGAGCGGCCGCATTCAGATCTATGTGAAGCGCGACGAAATCTGCCCCGGAGACGACAAGACCATGTACAACACGGTCTGGAAGAAGCTTCTCGACATCGGAGACATCATCGGAATCAAGGGCTTCGCCTTCATCACCCAGACCGGCCAGCTCAGCGTGCACGCGAAGGAGCTGACTCTGCTGAGCAAGTCGCTCAAGGTGCTCCCCATAGTCAAGGAGCAGGACGGCAAGGTGTTCGACGCGTTCACCGACCCTGAGATGCGCTACCGCCAGAGGTACGTGGACCTCATCGTGAACCCGCAGGTAAAGGAGGTGTTCGTCAAGAGAGCGAAGATCATCGCGACCATGCGCGAATACTTCAACGCCGCAGGCTGCCTTGAAGTCGAGACCCCCATACTCCAGAGCATACCCGGAGGCGCGGCGGCCCGGCCGTTCGTGACGCACCACAACGCGCTCGACATCCCCCTCTACCTGAGAATCGCCAACGAACTCTACCTCAAGAGACTCATCGTGGGCGGCTACAGCGGGGTCTACGAATTCGCCAAGGACTTCCGCAACGAGGGCATGGACAAGACCCACAACCCCGAATTCACCTGCATGGAGATCTATGTCGCCTACAAGGACTACATCTGGATGATGGAGTTCGTAGAGAAGATGCTCGAGAAGGTGTGCGTCGCGGTCAACGGCGGCACCAAGGTGAAAATCGGCGAGCATGAAATCGACTTCGGAGGCAGCTACCGCAGACTTCCGATGCTTGAGGCGATCAGGGAATACGCAGGCGTGGACATCAGCGGCATGGACGAGGACGCACTGCGCGCCACCTGTGACAGGCTCGGCGTCCACACCGAACCCTCGATGGGCAAGGGCAAGCTCATAGACGCGATATTCGGCGAATACTGCGAGGACAAGCTTATCCAGCCCACCTTCATCACCGACTATCCCGTGGAGATGTCACCTCTGACCAAGCGCCACCGCGACAATCCCGAACTTACCGAACGTTTCGAGCTTTTCGTGTGCGGCAAGGAACTGGCCAACGCCTACTCCGAGCTCAACGACCCCATCGACCAGCTGCAGCGCTTCGAGGAGCAGGCAAGGCTCAAGAGCAAGGGTGACGACGAAGCCATGTACATCGACATGGACTTCGTCCGGGCCCTCGAATACGGAATGCCTCCGACTTCCGGACTCGGCATGGGAATCGACCGCCTGACCATGTTCATGACCGGCCAGACCACGATCCAGGACGTGCTGTTCTTCCCTCAGATGAGGCCGGAGAAGGTGCTCAAGGCCGAGAAGAAAGAAGAGGAATAGATCCCGTATCCCATGAGAAGAGCATTATACTTCGCATTGCCGGCACTTGCGGCGGCCGCGCTTGCCGCAGGCTGTTCGGAAAACCGTGTCATTGAGCTTCCTCTGACAGAGAAGACGGGCTTCGGCCCGTTCACTCTTTCGTACGGAGCCTCCGGCATAAATACCGATGACCGGGAAAATCCATGGTACAATCTCAACCTGAATCCGCTGTCGGCCCCGGACGGCATGACAGACGTCAGATACGGCTCCATTGAGACGGACATATATCAGTCCGTCTATCAGGGATACCATTCAGGACAGATCACCCCGGAATTCTACCGGAATCTCCAGGCCGGCTGGAACTGGGTGCCGGACACGCTCATATTGTCGAAATCTCCTGTCCGCACCAGGATTGCGTTTGCCGTCGGCAAGGACTCCGCCGGCAGGACAGTCACGGCGATCGACACAGACAACGACATGGACCTTGCCGACGAAGAAACATTCATTCCGGCAGGCACTGATGAAATATATGCCTCTGAAAACCCGGATTCGGCAGCTTTGGCCAACACGGTCATGGTCTGCGTGGACAAATACGCGGACGGCAGGGCTGAAGAAATCACCATACCTCTTTCCGTCGCCTGGAGAGAAAAGCAGAATTATCTGTTCACCAATTTCCCTGTCTATTCCGAAACCGAATACAAGGGAGAGAGAATTGCCGTAAGACCCCGGCAGTATCGTTCTTTCGACAATTACGGACTTGAACTCGCCCTTTTCAGAGACGCTGACACTTCAGGGAAAGTGTCCTTCGGACATACATACAAGGCCGGCGACATTCTGGACATAGGCGGAGATCTTCTTATGATAAAAGGCGTGGACACTGCGGACAACACCCTGAAGCTCGAAAAGATGAACGCTCCCGCAGAAGAGATTTACGCCGCCCAGAAAGGCTTTCTGGCCAAGCCCTTCGCCGGCAGGGAGTTCACATCCGGGCGCGAAATACGGCTCGAAGATTTCCGGGGGAAATATGTGCTTCTGGATTTCTGGGCTCTCGGATGCCCGCCCTGCATACATGAATTCCCCATCCTGAAGGAACTTTATCAGAAAACCGGGCGGGATGATTTTGAAATCATAGGCATAATCTGCCCCGGCGACAGCCAGCTCATAGAAAAGACCATCGCGTCCTCCGGTCTCCCGTGGCCTCAGGTCATGGCCGATTCGGACGAGAGCAACATCAACACAAGCTACGGAATATACTATTACCCTACGACCTTCCTCATCGGTCCGGACGGAGTCATTCTGGAAAAGGACATCAGGGGCAGGGACATTGAGACGAAGGTGCTGTCGCTGATCGGAGAGAATGAGGACTGAGGTCATAACATCAGCGCAGAATCCTAAAATCAGGAGACTCCTGGCGCTTCAGCAGAAATCTTCGGAGCGGCGCGACAGCGGACTCTTCGTGCTCGAAGGCGTGCGCGAGACTGTCCGCTGCCTGTCGGCCGGCTACGAAGCCGACTCGCTGTTCGTGTGCCCGGAGATTCTCGCCGATGTGGCGGCAGTCCGCGGACTGGCAGGTTCCGTCCCTCCCGGAAGGGTGTTCGAAGTCACGAAGGAGCTCTACTCCAAAATAGCCTACCGCGGAGGCACCGAAGGCCTGATTGCGGAGGTGAGGACGAAAGAATGTACGCTTGACATGCTCCAACTGCCCGATAATCCGCTGGTTCTGGTAACGGAAAGCGTGGAGAAGCCGGGCAATGTCGGAGCCATGCTACGCAGCTGCGACGCCGCTGGAGCCGACGCCATGATAATCTGCGGATCATCACACACCGACCTCTACAATCCGAACCTGATCCGCGCCTCCCTGGGTGCGGTGTTCACCGTCCCCTGCGCCGTATGCTCCACGTCCGAGGCCGTTGCCTTCCTCCGCGGGCACGACATACGGATACTGACGGCCCAGCTTCAGGACTCGTCACTCTACTATGACTGCGACATGCGCCGCGGGACGGCACTGGTCATGGGTACCGAGGCTACCGGGCTCAGCGACGAATGGCGAGCGGCCGCGGACGCCCACATCCGCATCCCGATGCTCGGCCGTCTCGACTCCCTCAACGTCTCGGTATCCGCCGCCGTACTGCTCTACGAAGCCGTCCGGCAGAGGCGTAAGGAATAATTCATTATTTTCATTCATGGACAAATTCGGACTGATAGGCTACCCGATCGCTCATTCACTGAGCCCGAGACTGTTCTCCGCGGCATACGGAGGCAAATATGCATACGAACTCATCGAGACTCCCGACTTCGAGAAGGCATGGGAGTGCTTCATGCACGGATACAAGGCGATAAACGTCACCGCGCCGTTCAAGGGAGACGCGTTCGACGCGGCCGACTGGCACAGTCCCGAATGCGAAAGAGTCGGAGCCACGAATCTTTGCGTCAATGACGGCGGGGCGGTCAGGGCGTACAACTCCGACTACCTCGGCGTGAAAGCCCTGCTGGAGCGTCTGGGGCGCGGAACAGCCGCGGTCATAGGCTTCGGAGGAGCAGGCAAGGCAGCATTTGCCGCCGCCGAGGACAGCGGTTTCAACACCAGCCTTTACAGACACGATGAAATCGCCGGAGGAGTCAGGGCCGACGTGATAATCTACACCCTTCCGAAGGCAGTCGCAGGAATCGACAGGCTCGAATGCGGAAACCTTATCGAAGCCAACTACAAGGACCCCTGCCTCGCCTCGCACCCGGGCTACATCCCGGGCACCGCCTGGCACCTGCAGCAGGCGGTTCTCGGCTATTCGCTGATGACCGGCGAGAAACCGGACGCCAAAGCGATGGAAATCCTCTACCGCCCGCAGGAAAAAGCCTGACAAGTGCTTGCATTATAGCCGGCTGCTGCCTATATTCGCGGTAAGCGTAAATTCAGAAGACCATGCTGGAACAGCAGGCTACCGACATATTGCAGATGGGAGGCCATGCACGCATAATCGCGATGGGTGCGATAGTGGTATTCGCCTACCTGACCGATTTTCTCTGCTGCAGGTTCATCGTGCCTCTTGTAAGAAAAGTGGCGCACAGGACGGTCTTCAAGTGGGGCAACTACCTGACGGAGGGGAAAGCCCTCGACTACGCCTTCCACCTGATACCCCCGCTGCTGTTCCTGATAACGATTCCGTTGCTGTTCCCTGATCCGGCGCTGTGGAAAAGACTGGTGCTCAGGGGTCTCTACATCTATCTGATAGCCGTCTCCTGCGGCCTCGTCTGCGAATTCATCTCCTCCATCTATGCGATTTCGAGCGAGACGGAGGCGCTCCGGAACAAACCGCTGAAAGGCATATACCAGATGCTCAAGGTCGCGGTGGTGTGCGTCGGAGTCATCCTGATCATCGGAGTGCTGGTGGACAAGGACTTCACTGCGCTGATCGCCGGGCTCGGAGCCTCGGCGGCGGTGCTGATGCTCATCTTCAAGGACACGATTCTCGGTGTCGTGGCCGGCGTGCAGCTGTCGGCCTACGACATGCTCCGGCCCGGAGACTGGATCATGCTTGAGAAATACGACATCAACGGAGAAGTCGAGGAAGTCAACATGAACACGGTCAAGGTCAGGAACTGGGACAACACCATAACCACCATCCCGCCATACACCCTCGTGAGCGACTCCTTCAAGAACTGGAGAGGAATGCGCGAAAGCGGAGGCCGCAGGGTGGCGAGGGCCGTGAACATCGACATGAACTCGATAAGATTCTGCACCGCCGGAGAACTCTCCCGCTTCGCCGGGGAAGAATGGGCCGGGAATCTGGAAATGGACGAGAAGACCGTCAATCTCAAGTTGTTCCGCGCCGCGACCGAGCATTACCTGCGCAGCCTCGACAGCGTGAACGGCGATCTCATGCTGCTGGTCCGGCAGCTTGATCCCACGCCGGAAGGTCTGCCGCTTCAGCTCTATTTCTTCACCCGTCCCAAGGACTGGCCGACACACGAGCGCATAGCCGCGGAAGTCATGGAACACGTGATCGCATCGCTTCCCGCTTTCGGGCTGAGGGCATACCAGCGGCCGGCCGGCACCGACCTCCCGTCATCCGGCGGAAGCAGAACCGCAGCCTGAGAAAGGCAGCAGCGACTCCGCTTCCGAATATGGAAATAATTTCGTAGCTTTGTCTTGATATGGCAAAGGAATACAAGTGGGAGCTAAGCGAAGCGTCTGATACCGGGAAGGTGGACCGGCTGGCCGCCGAAGTCGGTATTGACAGAGTTCTCGCCGAACTGCTTGTAAAGCGCGGAGTGGAGACATTCGAACAGGCGCGCGCCTTCTTCCGCCCGAGTCTGGACGGACTCCATGACCCCTTCCTGATGAAAGACATGGACGCCGCAGTAGAGCGTCTGCACACCGCCATATCCGGAGGGGAGAAGATTCTGGTCTACGGAGACTACGACGTCGACGGCACTACCGCGGTCTCGCTCGTATACTCCTACATCCGCCGCTTCACCGACAAGGTCGACTTCTACATCCCCGACCGCTACGACGAAGGATACGGAGTCTCGCTCAAGGGCATAGACTGGGCCACGGAGGGCGATTTCAGGCTCATAATCACGCTGGACTGCGGCATCAAGGCCATCGACAAGGTGGAATACGCGCGGAGCAGGGGCGTCGACATGATCATCTGCGACCACCACCTGCCGGAAGAGCGTCTGCCTGCGGCAGTGGCCGTGCTCGACCCCAAGCGCGAAGACTGCGACTATCCTTTCGACGACCTTTCAGGCTGCGGCGTGGGATTCAAGCTCGTGCAGGCATATTCAATGAAATACGGTGTCGCCTTCGAGAGCCTGACTCCCCTGCTCGATCTGCTGGTGGTAAGCATCGCCTCGGATCTCGTGAGCATGGTCGGAGAGAACCGCATTCTCGCCCACTTCGGGCTCAAGCAGCTCAACTCCTCCCCCTGCAACGGCCTTCTGGCCCTCATAAACCTCTGCAAGATCGATCCCGGGCATATCACCATCGACGACATCGTGTTCAAGATAGGGCCGCGCATCAACGCCGCCGGCCGCATGGATTCGGGGCGCTATGCGGTGCAGCTTCTCACCGCAACCGACATACAGAGCGCTATGAAAATCGGGGAGAAGATCAACGAAAGCAACAACGAACGCAAGAGCATCGACCGCGAAATAACGAAAGAGGCGCTCGAAATGGTTCAGAACGGCCAGAGCCTCTCCAAAGGCAACGCCACGATAGTCTACAACCCCCAGTGGAACAAGGGAGTGGTAGGCATCGTCGCTTCAAGGCTCGTGGAGGCCTACTACCGCCCCACCGTCGTGCTTACCAAGTCCAACGGGTTCGTGACGGGTTCGGCAAGGAGCATAAGCGGATTCGACCTGTACGAGGCCATAGAGAGCTGCGCCGACCTGCTGGAGAATTTCGGAGGCCATGTCTACGCCGCGGGCCTCACGATGAAGGAGGAGAATCTGGAGGAGTTCGCGCGGAGGATAGACGCCTTCGTCGAGAAGCATGTCAACGACAACATGCTCACCCCGGTCGTGCAGGTGGACGCCAGGCTCGACTTTTCGCAGATCACCCCGAAATTCTTCCGCATACTAAAGCAGTTCCAGCCTTTCGGACCGGGCAACCACAACCCCGTGTTCATGACGGAGAATGTCTACGACGCCGGAACGGGGCGCATGGTGGGAGCGGGAGGCATGCATCTCAAGCTCGATCTGGTCCAGGAAACCCAGTATTTCCATCCCATCCCTGCGATAGCCTTCAACATGTCGCAGTTCTACGACTACATCCGGGAAGGCAACCCCTTCGACGTCTGCTACACGATCGTGGAGAACTACTACCGCGGGAACTCTTCGATCCAGCTGCGCATACGCGACCTCCACGAACGCGAGGACATCCTTTAGAGCAGCGGCGGATTCACACTGTCATCAAGAAGCGCGGCTATACTTAACGCGACTTCACGGGGAGTCAGGCCGTCAGTGTCCACAGCGAATGCAGCCGCCGAATAGATGCTCTCCCTCTCCGCGAACAGACGGTCCGCATCCTTGAAAAGCGGCCGGGAACTGTCGGAGGCTCCCAGTCTGCCCCTGATCGTACCAAGGCGCGTGCGCAGCCAGACACATAGCGTGCGCTCAAGAACCAGATCACGCGCCGGAGGAGAAGTCAGCGTACCTCCTCCAAGAGCTATCACGAGAGGAGATGGGCCATGAGACTCCAGCAGCGACGCCAACGCCCCGGCCTCGGCCCTCCGGAAAGCGGCTTCCCCGTCAAGGAAAATCTCGGGAATGCTCCTTCCTTCACGCCTGACCACCAGTTCGTCGAGGTCGATGAAGCCGGCTCCGAGAATCTCGGCGAGCTCCCGTCCCGTGCTGCTTTTGCCGCAGCCCATGAATCCTGTCAGCGATATTGGTTTCACAAGATTGTAAAGATACGGATTTTTGCTTACCTTTACCCTCTAAATGTAATTTGTATTATGTCACTTAACAAAGTAATGCTCATCGGCAACGTGGGGAAGGACCCCGAAGTCCGTTACCTTGAGGGAGCCGGACAGAACGGAGCGGGAAGGAAGGTTGCCACATTCACTCTCGCCACATCGGAAAGATACCGCGACCGCAACGGCGATTCACGAGAGAACACCGAATGGCACAACATCGTCGCATGGGGCCAGCCCGCCGACATTGTGGAAAGATTCGTGAAGAAGGGCACCCAGCTCTACATAGAAGGCAGGCTCAGGACAAGAAGCTGGACCGACAAGACGGGCGGCACGCGCTACACGACCGAAATCAACGTCGACAACCTCCAGCTGCTCGGCCGCAGGGACGGCCAGAACGACGGCGGCTACCAGCAGGGCGGCCAGTATTACGGACAGCAGGGCGGAGGAAACTATCAGCAGGGCGGAACCTATGCCGGTCAGCAGGGTTCAGGGAACTACCAGCCGAGCGGAACCTACGCAGGACAGCAGGGCGGATACCAGCAGCCTTCATACCAGAAGCCGTACCAGGCCCCCGCACCGGCGGAACCCGCAAAACCCGCCGTGGACGACGATCCCGCCGACGACCTTCCGTTCTAGAGGCGCGGCCGACGCGTACTGAAGTCAAACCGCCGCAGACGATATCTGACAGCGGACTGCGGCAATAAAGAAAGATACAATGGCAGAAAAGGCTAGAAAACTTCTGAACGACTATCCTGCAGCAAGGTGGGCCGTTCTGATACTCATCGCGCTCGCGATGTTCTTCGCATATATGTTCGTAGACGTGATGTCCCCTCTCAAGTCGCTTATAGAGAGCACGAGAGGCTGGGACAGCGGAGTGTTCGGCACCTACGCCAGCGCCGAGTACATCCTCAATGTCTGCGGCTTCCTGATTCTCGCCGGCATCATACTCGACAAGATGGGCGTGCGCTTCACCGGCATACTGTCCACCTCCCTGATGGTGCTCGGAGCATG
The DNA here is from genome assembly GCA_018715685.1 of Candidatus Cryptobacteroides merdipullorum. Lineage (GTDB taxonomy): Bacteria > Bacteroidota > Bacteroidia > Bacteroidales > UBA932 > Cryptobacteroides > Cryptobacteroides merdipullorum. The sequence goes on along the minus strand of DVLC01000140.1, from coordinate 4,546 downwards.
CATAAAGCTCGTGGGCGTCAGCGAATGGTTCCAGACCACCGCGTTCTGCGAATGGCTGAACAGCTGGTGGGTGGCCATGCCCGGCAGCGCCAAGATGGCGTCGCTCGGATTCATGGTGTTCGGCTGCGGCTGCGAGATGGCCGGGACCACGGTGAGCAAGGCGCTCGCCAAATGGTTCAAAGGCAAGGAGATGGCTCTCGCGATGGGGCTTGAGATGGCCATTGCCAGGCTCGGCGTGTTCGCCGTCATGTGGCTCTCTCCCGCCATCGCCGGGAAATTCGACAGCTCTGTGGTGGCTCCGGTAGCCTTCTGCACCCTGCTGCTGCTCATCGGTCTGATCAACTTCATCGTGTTCTCCGTGATGGACAGCAAGTTCGACAGGCAGCTCGTGGCGGCCGGCCTCGCCACCGACGAGAAATCCCCGGAAGACGAATTCCATGTGCGCGATCTCGGCAAGATATTCTCCAGCAAGATGTTCTGGCTGGTGGCCCTGCTCTGCGTACTCTATTATTCCGCGATATTCCCCTTCCAGAGATACGCGCCCAACTATCTTGAGGTGACCCTCGGAGTGGACGCCGCCACCGCGTCAAGACTGTTCAGCTGCTTCCCCATACTGGCCATGTGCCTGACGCCGCTCCTCGGCATCTTCCTCGACCACAAGGGGAAGGGGGCCTCGATGCTGATGCTCGGAGCCGTGATCATGATAGTCTGCCACCTCTGTTTCGCATTCGTGCTTCCGGCCTTCCCCAAGCAATGGTTCGCCGTGCTGCTGGTGGTGGTGCTAGGAGTGAGCTTCTCGCTCGTCCCGGCAGCGCTGTGGCCCAGCGTCCCCAAGATCATAGACGAGAAGATTCTCGGCAGCGCCTACTGTCTCATATTCTGGGTTCAGAACATCGGTCTCTGCCTCGTGCCCCTGCTGATCGGCTCAGTGCTCAATAGCACCGGAGGCTATCTGGTTCCGATGATCATCTTCTCTTCATTCGGAGTGCTGGCCTTCGTGTTCAGCATACTGCTGAAGGCTGAAGACCGCAAGCAGGGCTTCGGCCTCGAACTGCCGAACATCCAGAGCCCCGAACTGCCCGACATCCAGGACAAGAAAGACTGACGCCGATGGCCGGGAGAACCGCAATGTCGTCAAGGAAAGCCGGCAGGGCATGCTGGATAGCTCTCGCCTGCCTGATGGTGCCGATGTTCGCGTCGTACTTCTTCGACGACATGTTCTCGACACTCTCGCAGATCTTCCAGCACCCGGAATGGCTGCAGCTCGGCTGGGACAGCGCCGACTACGGCTTCTACGCCGGCGGCTACAGCTTCCTCTGCGTATGCGGAGGGCTGATCGTGTGCGGTGTCCTGCTCGACATCTTCGGCGTTCGCGTCATAGGCTCGGTGTTCGTCGGGCTCATGGCGGCGGGAGCCGGGCTGGTGCTGTTCGCGCTGCGCTCAGGTCTCGACCCCCGGACTTCACTGATAATAGCATACATAGGCTGCATGGTCTTCGGACTCGGCAGTGAAATAGCAGGAGTGGCGGTCACCCGCTCCATAGCCAAATGGTTCAAGGGCCGCAATGTCGCATTCGCGATGGGCGCGCAGGTGGCTGTCGCACGGCTCGGAACCGCTGCGGCCTTCATACTCTCGCCGGTGCTCGTCGCGCAGAAGGCCCCCGGTGAGATATACACCCTCGCCGAGACTTCCAGACCTGCCGTCTTCGGACTCTGCCTGATACTGCTCGGAGTTCTGCTCTGGGGCGTGTTCGTCGCGATGGACGCCCGTTTCGACAGGCAGAACGGCATAGCCTCGGGACGCGGCAAGGTCAAGGAGGAGGACAGGTTCAGGTTCTCCGACATCCTGAAAGTGCTGACCAACCCGAGATTCATAATGATAGCCCTGCTCTGCGTGTTCTTCTACTGCTGCATCATCTCCTTCAAGAAGTTCGGGACTTCCATCGTGATCCCCCGCTTCGGGATGGAACTGGACAGCGCCAAGTGGGTGATCACGATGATACCGTTCTTCACGGTCATCTTCACCCCTCTTTTCGGAGCGCTGGTGGACAAGGTGGGGAAGGCGACACTATGGATGGTCACGGGCTCGCTGATGGTGCTCGGAGCACATCTGCTACTCTGCTTCGCGCCGCAGGGCGTACCGTTCTGGGGGTATTTCTCGATTGCGGTGCTCGGCATCGGCTACTCGCTGGTGCCTTCGGCGATGTGGCCGTCCGTGCCCAAGATAGTGCCCGAAAGGAACCTCGGCACCGCCTATTCCCTGATCTACTGGATACAGAACATGGGCATGCTGCTCGTTCCTATTTTCGTCGGACGCATCTTCAAGACGGACAGCGGAGTGTCGGCGGCGGTAAGCGCCGAATATATCTTCATAGCCCTGGGTTGCGTAGCCGTCGGCGTCGCGCTCCTGCTCCTCCGCTCGTCGAAGAGGCATGCGGAACTGGCCCTTGACGAGCCGGCAAGAAAAAAATGAACCGGACATGTACGAGATTCTGGACAAGATCAGCAGTCCGGCGGACATCAAAGGACTGGACATGGAGGAGCTCGTGCGGCTCTGCTCCGAAATCCGCAGCTACATAATCGAATGCTGCTCCACCAATCCCGGACATCTGGCATCGAGCCTCGGTTCGGTGGAGCTGATAGTCGGGATGCATTATGTGTTCGACGCCCCGGAAGACAAGCTGATCTTCGACGTCGGACATCAGGCCTACGCCCACAAAATTCTCACAGGACGGCGCGAGGCCTTCAGAACCCTGCGCAGCGAAGGAGGAATCAGCGGATTTCCCAGACGCGGCGAAAGCGAATACGACTGTTTCGGCGCAGGCCACTCATCGACATCGATCTCGGCCGCACTGGGCTTCGCCTGCGCGGCGAAGATATCCGGCAGGGACGAGAAGGTCATAGCCCTGATCGGCGACGGCGCCATGACCGGTGGGCTCGCATTCGAGGGACTCAACAACGCCGGAGCCGGAAACGCCGACCTGCTGATCCTTCTCAATGACAACAACCAGTCGATAGACGGCAACATCGGCGCGATGCACGAGCATCTGCTGAAGCTGTCCACCAGCGCAAGATACAACAACTTCAAGGAATCGGTGTGGACCACGCTCGGAGAGAGCCGGTTCAGACGCTTCCTGCAGCGCTGGCTCCGCAGTCTCAAGTCATGGATGGTGAAACGCACCGGAGGCGACGTGTTCGAGGCTCTCGGGTTCAGATACTTCGGCCCCGTCGACGGAAACAACATCACGGAGGTCGTGAACGCGCTGCGAAGGCTCAGGGAAATCAAAGGGCCGCGCATCCTGCACTGCCTGACCGTCAAGGGCAAGGGATACCCGGCTGCGGAGAAGGACCCCACGACATGGCACGCCCCGGGACGGTTCAATCCGGTCACCGGCGAAAGACACACCGAAGGGCACACGCGGGACCGCTATCAGGATGTCTTCGGAGAGGTTCTGTGCGAACTCGCGCGGAAAGACCCCAGAGTCATCGGAATCACCCCGGCGATGGCGCAGGGCTGCGGCATGAGCAGACTCGCCGCCGAACTGCCGGAACGGTTCTTCGACGTCGGGATAGAGGAGGAGCACGCGGTCACCTTCGCCGCAGGACTCGCGGCCGCTGGAATGAAGCCTTTCTGCAACATCTACTCCTCGTTCGCCCAGCGGGCCTACGACGAAGTGATTCACGACGCCGCGCTCCAGAACCTGCCGGTCGTACTGTGCTTCGACAGGGCCGGGCTCGTCGGTGAAGACGGACCCACGCACCACGGCGCCTACGACCTCGCGGCCTTCCGCTGCATACCGAATGTCATAATCAGCTCTCCGAAAGACGAGACCGAACTGAAGAACCTTATGTATTCCGCGCTGCACAGCGAAAGCGGCCCTTATATAATAAGGTATCCGCGTGGCATGGGAGAAGGCCGCGACTGGAGAAACGCCGGATACAGGGAGATTCCCGTCGGAAGCGCCGAGACTCTGATGGAAGGTGACGAAATCGCCGTAATCGCCACGGGACCGGCGGTGAACCGGGCGATGGAGGCCGCAGCCGGGTATCCGGGCAAGGTGGGGGTATACAATTTCCGCTTCGTCAAGCCGCTCGACGAAAGACTTCTCGCAGAAATCGCATCGCGATACGCACACATCATTACCGTGGAGGACGGATGCGTCAAGGGCGGCCTGTACGGGGCTGTATGCGAATTCGTCATGGAAGGGGGCTTCGGGGCGCGCGTGGAAGGCATAGGCATACCCGATTTGTTCGTCAGCCAGGCCCGTCAGCAGGCCCAGCTCGCCGAATTCGGCATCAGCAGAGAAGGAATCGAAAAAAAGATAGAAAAAGTTTTTGCAGAAAAGAAATAATTCCTATCTTTGCAATCCCTTATGATAAGGGACTTTGAAATAAACATCATTGCCGATGTAGCTCAGTTGGTGAGAGCGTGTGATTTGTAATCTCAAGGTCGTGGGTTCGACTCCCTCCATCGGCTCGTCAGCATGAATTTTTAAAAGGGCAAGTACCAGAGTGGCCAAATGGGGCAGACTGTAAATCTGCTGGTT
>DVLC01000139.1 GCA_018715685.1 Candidatus Cryptobacteroides merdipullorum | reverse complement strand
AGCGCGGACAGAGTGTAGGGCACCGCATAGACCAGCCTCTCGTTGGCACGGAGCAGCAGTAGCGTCAACACGGCGAACAGCAGATACACGAGCAGGAGATACGGATACCTCGAATCAGAAAACAATTCGCGGCAGGCGAACCTCACCACGAAATACAGCAGCACCACGAGAGCCGCCGCTATCACTATGTTGCCGAGTATGATGAGCACCGGAGGTCCGAGATACCCGACATTGGCCTCGAACTCCCTCTTGTATGAATCCAGCATCTGCTCTATCTCGGCCGTCACGATCTCCCCTTCCGAAACTATCAGCTGGCCTGCGGTCACATAGCCCGAAGTGGGCGAAAATCCGCCGCCGGACTCCTCATGCACGAGTTCCGTCGTCTGCTGGTCATAGATCAGATTGGGGACGATAAGCTCATAGACTCCGTTCCTGCGCAGCAGGGAGTCCACATTGACGTCGGTCATTCCGCTGAGGTCCGAGAGCAGCTTGTTCCTGGCTCCGGACAGCGTGTACACCTCCGAAGCCGGATATTTGACGGCACGCTTGTCCTTCTGGACATATATGACCTCAGACTCCGCGGCCATGTCATGACGGCGCTCGCTGTCCTCCATCACACCCTTGTCGTAGATGGAACGCACCTCGGACATCACGACATTCCTCAGCCTGCCCAGCGGAAGTCTCTCTATCGAACTGATAGCCTTCGCGCTCGTCTCCTCGGAATACCTGTAATAGGGTATGACCGAACCCGACGAGCTGTTTCTCTCCTCGCGAATCTGTTCGTCCGTCTTGTAGATAGGGAAATCGAACTGCGCGAACAGCGTCTCATACTTCCACTCGCGCCCCTTCCTGTAGTCGTAGGGGAACTTCGAGTTCTTCGGCATCAGGAAGACAAGGACGAGGAATATGACAGCCAGCGGAACAATCCTGGCGACGACGTCTCTTTTCATGGCACTGCTATTTGAAGGGACTTCCGGCCTCGCGGGCTATGTATGAATAGGTAAGTCTGTCTGTGAGTCTCGGGAAAAGCCTGTGCGCCAGCACCGTGACCTTGCCCAGAGCCGTCAGGATCACCTCGGAGCGGCGCCGGCGCAGAGCCTTCGCAAGCTTGAGCGCGACCTCTTCCGCACTCATGAGCTTCCCCTCCTCCAGCGGAGTCTCCCCCTGGGGAGTGCCGTCGGCGGTCAGCGCGGCGTTGCGCACATTGGACGAAGTATAGCCCGGAGCGAACACGAGCACGTTGAGCCCGTCCTTCAGATGCTCTATCCTCAGAGTGTCCAGAAAGCCTCGTACCGCATACTTCGAGGCACTGTAGCCTGTGCGGGCCGGAAGGGCCGAATATCCGGCTATGGAGATCACGCCGACCACCGATCCGCGGCTCTTCAGCAGCCACGGCAGCGCATATTTGGTGCAGTTGACCGTCCCCCAGAAGTTCACGTCCATCAGGGAATGTATGACCTTGAGGTCGAGGTCCCGGAACATGGCCCGCATGGAGATTCCGGCGTTGTTCACGAGTATGTCTATACGGCCGAAGCGCTCCACGGTCTTCTCCACGAGAACGCGGCAGTCGTCCTCCCGCGACACGTCGCATTTCACGCACAGGACCCTGTCCTCCGGAGCCACGCTCCCGGCCAGAGACTCCAGCCTGTCGAGCGAACGCGCGGCCATTACGACCTTCGCGCCCTCACGGCCGAAAAGCCGGGCGGAAGCCAGCCCGATTCCGGAACTGGCTCCCGTCACGATTATGACCTTGTCTGTGAAAAAGCTCATTCTATGGTCATGCCTGCGATGTCGTCGCCATCATACATTCCGGCGTCGAGCTTGGCCTTGATCTCCTTGAAAGCGTTGAGCGTATATTCCACGTCCTCCATGGTGTGCGCCGCAGTCGAAACGATGCGGAATATGACCATGCCCTTGGGAATCACGGGATAGATGACCATGGAGCAGAAGATTCTGTAGTTCTCCCTGAGGTCCTTGGCCATCTTGGTCGCCTGGGCCACGCCACCCTTGATATGGACGGGCGTCACGCAGGCCTCGGCCTCTCCTATGTCGAAGCCCTCCTTGCGGAAACCGTCCTGGATGGCATGGGTGATGGCCCAGCACTGCTTCCTGCGCTCGTCGCCCTTGGGAGAGTCGATTATCTCCATACGTTTGATGTTGCCTTCGACGAAAGCCATGGGCAGTGACTTCGCATACATCTGCGAGCGCAGGTTGGCGCGCAGATAGTTGATGATATAATGAGGTCCGGCCACGAAGCCTCCGATCGAAGCCATGGACTTCGCGAACGCACCTATGTATAGGTCGACCTCGTCCATGCAGCCGAGCTGTTCGGATGTTCCGCGTCCGTGCTCCCCGAGCAGGCCGAAGCCGTGGGCGTCGTCAATCATGATTCGGAACTGATATTTCTTCTTGAGCGCGGCGATCTTGTCGATGATGCCCATCGCCCCGGTCATGCCGAACACGCCCTCGGTGATCAGCAGCACGCCGCCGCCGCTTTCTTCGGCGACCTTGCAGGCACGTGCGATAACCTTTTCGCAGTCGGCTATGTCATTGTGACGATATTTGTACTTCTCGCCGACATGCAGGCGTATACCGTCCATCAGGCAGGCGTGGCACTCCGCGTCGTAGACTATCACGTCGTGGCGCGCGGTCAAGGCGTCGATGGTCGAGAATATTCCCTGATAGCCGAAATTGAACAGGAAGGCGTCCTCCTTCTTCTCGAACTCGGCGAACATGCGCTCGAGCTTCTCGTGGAGACGGGTGTGTCCGGTCATCATGCGGGCGCCCATGGGATACGCGAGCCCCCACCTTGCCGCAGCCTCGGCGTCAGCCTTGCGGACTTCGGGGTCGTTGGCCAGCCCGAGGTAGTTGTTGAGACTCCAGTTGAGCACCGGAATGCCGTTGAAAGTCATGTGAGGGCCGAGTTCGCCTTCGAGACGGGGATACATGTAGTATCCGAAGCCCTGGTTGAAGTACTGCCCTATCGGGCCGCCGCTGTCCTTCTTTATTCTGTCAAAAATGTCCAACATATCTGAAAAATTTTAAGCGTCGATCTTGGCATAGTGCGCGTTCTCCTCGATGAACTGCCTGCGGGGCGGAACGTCGTCGCCCATGAGCATGGAGAAGGTGCGCTCGGCCTGGGCCGCGTTCTCAATGGTGATCTTCCTGAGACGGCGTCTTGACGGATCCATCGTGGTCTCCCAGAGCTGATCCTCCGACATTTCGCCGAGACCCTTGTAGCGCTGCACCGTATAGCCGCTGTCGGAACCCTTGCCGAGCTTGAGGGCCGCCTCCTCGCGCTGCTCCTCGGTCCAGCAGTATATCTCCTCCTTGCCCTTCTTCACGAGATAAAGCGGCGGAGTGGCAAGATAGACATATCCGTTCTTGATGAGATCGAACATATAGCGGAAGAAGAACGTCAGTATCAGGCAGGCTATGTGCGAACCGTCCACATCGGCATCGGTCATTATTATTACCTTGTGATACCTGAGTTTGCTGAGGTCCATGTGCTTCTCGCCGGTCTCGTCCTCCTGGGCCACTGTCACGCCGAGGGCTGTGTAGATGTTGCGTATCTCCTCGGAATCGAAAGCCCTGTCGCCGGAAGCCTTCTCCACGTTGAGAATCTTTCCCCTGAGGGGCAGTATGGCCTGGGTGTTGCGGTCGCGGCCCTGCTTTGCGGTTCCGCCCGCGGAATCACCCTCCACGAGGAAGAGCTCGCACTTCTCGGGGTCGCGGTTCGAGCAGTCGGCCAGCTTTCCGGGCATTCCGCCTCCGGCCATGTAGCCCTTGCGCTGAACCATCTCGCGGGCTTTGCGGGCCGCGTTGCGCGCCGTCGCCGCGAGGACGATCTTCTCTATAATGAGCTTGGCCTCCTTGGGATGCTCCTCAAGGTAGGACTCCATTGCGGCGGAAGTGGCCTGCGACACGGCGGAAGTAACCTCCGGATTGCCCAGCTTGGTCTTGGTCTGTCCCTCGAACTGCGGCTCGGCCACCTTGACGGAAATAACGGCCGTAAGGCCCTCGCGGAAATCCTCCGGAGCCAGGTCGCCCTTGAACTTGTCGAGCAGCTTGTTCTTCTCGGCATACTGCTTGAGCGAACGGCTCAGGCCCATCTTGAAGCCCTGAAGGTGGGTTCCACCCTCTATGGTGTTGATGTTGTTGACATAGGAGTATATCTTCTCGGAATAGCCGTTGTTGTACTGGAGGGCTATGTCGATGGGAATCACCTTGTCGGAAGTCACGCAGACCGGATCCGGGATCAGAGTCTGGGCGCCGGCGTCGAGATATTCGATGAACTGGCTCAGGCCCTCGGTGGAATAGAAGACTTCGGAGCGGAAGACCTTCCTGCCGGTGGCCTTGGACTCCCCGGACTCCGGATCGGTAACGAACTCGTCGACCTGCTCGCGCCTGTCGGTCAGGCAGATTCTGATACCCTTGTTGAGGAATGCGAGCTCACGCAGACGGGCGGCAAGCGTGTCATATTTGTAGACCGTGGTCTGGGTGAAGATGGACGGATCGGGATGGAAGGTGATGATGGTACCGGAGTCATCGGCCTCGCCGACCACCTCCACGGGGCCGAGCGGCTTGCCTTTGGAATATTTCTGCACGAAGACCTTGCCCTCGCGGTGAACCTCCGCGATCAGGCTGTCAGACAATGCGTTGACGCAGGACACGCCCACGCCGTGCAAGCCACCGGACACCTTGTAGCTCGACTTGCTGAACTTACCTCCGGCGTGCAGCACGGTCAGAACCACCTCCAGTGCGGAACGGTGCTCCTTCTCGTGCATGCCCGTAGGAATGCCTCGTCCGTTGTCGGTGACCCTGATGGAATTGTCCTCAAGTATCTCCACGTCTATGCGGTCGCAGAAGCCCGCCATAGCCTCGTCGATACTGTTGTCGACGACCTCGTACACCAGATGGTGCAGTCCCCTCTCGGAGACGTCGCCGATATACATCGACGGGCGCTTGCGGACCGCCTCAAGACCTTCGAGAACCTGTATACTGTCAGCGGAATACTGCTCTTCCGCCCTTCTCATCACTTCTTCTTTCTCTGTCATTTCTAAAACGAATAATCTTGCGAAGATACTAAAAATATTACAATTTCAGGACTATTCCGGCAGTTATGTACTGCCCGGGAACCACATAACCGGGATGCTTCTCCACATTCATGCCGAGCAGGTTCCCGGCATCTATCCAGAAACCGAAGCGGCTGCTTACGCGGTACTCGAAATTCAGGCCCAGATCTACATAGCCGGGCACAGCGGCGAGGGAATAGTCCAGCGCGTCTCGGGCGGAAGCCCCCTCGACCCTGATTCCCGCATATATGCGGCGAAGCCAGTTGTAGCGTATGCTGATGTCTCCGCCCAGCTCCGCAGGTGCGAACGCCGGGATTGCGGCGCGACTCAGCAGGTGCCTCCAGTCGAAACCGGCCTCGATGTCCAGCCGCTCCGAAATCCACTTCGCGTCCAGAGAGGCATACACGAAGTCGGCATCGGCGAAACTTATGTCACGGAGAGCCTCGAAGGGTACGTCCTCGCGGCAGCTGTATCCTCCGTGCAGGTCATATTGCAGATGTCCTCCGATACGGCCTTCGATACCCAGGAACGCCCCGAATTTCTCGCGAGTGTTCATTGAGACGGCCGTCAGCCCCGTATAGAAGTGATTCATGGACTTCAGGCCGTAAAGGCTCATCAGGCTGCGGCCGCCGGTCAGTCCGGCGTACGCCTTGGTGCTTCCGGAGAACATGTCGACGGAAACATCCACAGCCGGGGCGAAGTTGAAGCTTCCGATTTGGCCGTCATGAAGATAATCTATGTCAACTCCCGCGTCGAAGTCGAACACTCCGAGCCGGAACGCCACATGCGGAGTCAGGACTCCGTGGTTCAGGGTGAAGTCGGAATAGCCCGCGGGTCTGTCAAGAAACTCCGTCTCGAAGTCAAAATCAAGCAGGAACGCGAACTTGCCGCCATTCAGAACGGGCCCGAGGGAACCATAGACATTGAAATTGTGCTCGGCCGAATTCAGCCTGAGCGGCAAGGCCTGCCCGGCAGGAGCCTCCCTCCAGTTTCCGGCGTCGTGGCTGAAACGGTAGCCGGCGCCGAGCCTGTAAGAGAAATAAGTCCTGCTCTTCTCAGCCGAAGCCAGCTCCACAGCCACATGTCCGGAATTCAGAGAGCCGTCCACGAAGAGTCCGGAGGCGTCGTCTGCCCCGGTGAACATGCCGTCGTATCCTGCCGCGAACCTCAGGTCGGCGCCCCTCAGTATCCAATGTCCGTCCAGGCTGAAACTGTCCGCCAGGTCGTACCCGTTGAATCCGCCGAGAACCGCGCCGTCAGCCGTCAGGGGGCGAGACGCGTATGTTCCGACATAACCGTTTCCCCTGTTGGTCAGTCCGAAGGTGAAATCATCCCGCCTCACCGCCGTCCAGTAGAAGTCCAGCACGGGACGCAGCGCATATCCGGCACCGGCCCGCAGCAGGAAGCCGCTGCCGTCGTAGACCATGGGGTCGGGGGTTATGCGGATCTCATAGGGGGTGAACTCGTACGAACCGCGGTACGGCGAATCGAACACCGAATAGTCGAAACTGTAGTCGAATTCATAGAGCGAATCCGGCACCTGCGAATCCACGCCGAGCTTCTGGAAATCGGCGAACTTGGTCTCATACTCGTTGGTCACCTGAACGCTCTGGTTGATGTTCTGGGCGACAGCCGGCGCGCAGCATGCAAGCAGGGCCGGCAATATGGCTTTAATTCTCATCTTCAGTCTGCATTAGGTTTTCAAGTCTCTCGAGCCTCATCCTCACGCTCGCCGCGATGTCATCCTGCGCTCCGGAAGGCACGTAGCCGTCGCGGACGCTCTCGAAGGTCGCCTTGGCCTGCGCGTAGTTGCCTCTCTCGGCGAAGGAGTCACCTAGCACGAGATACGCCCTGGCAAGCCAGTACGACTGGGAGCCGGCGACCTGTGAGAACTCATAGACTCCTCTCTCCACAGCATCGAAATCGCCGGTGTCAAAACTGTTCTGGACGAGCATGTAGCTGGCCTCGGCGCCCTCGGGGGTGGAAGGTTCGGACGCAAGCGCACGGAACATCTCCATGGCTTCGTCGCGGCGGGAGAGCGCCAGGCAGGACCTCGCCTTCACGTAGCGGGCCTCCCTCCTCACATCCTCGCCGACCGAGCTGTCGGCACTGACGAGATCGCAGGCCGACACCGCCGCCGCATAGTCCTTGCAGCGGAAGCCGGAGCGCATCATGCCGACCGCCGCCGCGGTCCTGTTCTCGGGAATCTGCGTCACCTCAAGCAGGGCGGCGTAGCCTTCGTAGGCGTTCTGGTAGCGCTCAAGTTCATACGAGAGCTCGGCATACCGGAGTCTCGACATCTCGGCGAACGAAGTCTCCGAAATCGACTTCATGGCTTCCGCATACCGGTCGCAGGCCTTCTCCTTCTGTCCGAGAGTCCTGTACGCCTCGGCCAGATAGAACTGCACCTTCGGCGCGTTCGGGCCCTCCGGGAAAGCGTCGAGATACTTCAGCGCGGAGTTCACCGTCTCGCCGTAGCTTCCGGCGAGATACAGCTGCTCGGCCGTGTTGAAATATATCATCTCCCTGTCGTCCTCGTCGGCCGCGGAGCCGAGAGAGTTCTTCTCGAGATATTCGAGGTACTTGTCAGGCTCGCCCTTCCTGCGGTATATCGACTCGATGGCGAGCATCGCCTCTTCGGCATATTCACTGCCGGGCATCAGGTGCGCGAGTTCGTCATAATAGCCGAGAGCCTTGTCATACTGGGACATGTTCCTGTAAACGAGGCCCAGGCCTGAAAGCGCGCGGGCGACGAAGACGCTGTCGCGCGTCGTGGCGCGCAGTCTGGAAAAGCTCTGGGCGGCCTCGCTGTTCATCTTGAGTTCCAGCTGGGTGCGGCCGAGTTCGTAGAGCGCCTCCGAATACAGCCATGCGTCCGGCGACGCGCCGCCCACCTGCATCAGAGTGGTCATCTTGCGCTGGAGGTCGCCGTCCAGCCCGTAGGAAATCGCCTGCTGGTAATACGGATAGATGTCGTCGGGGCCGAAGAACTCGTCGAGCACGCGCCTGTACGACGCCGCTGCGGCCTTGTAGTCATGGCGTCCGAAATCGCAGTCGGCCCGGCGGTTCATCGCATCCTCGCGGTGCATGGGGTTGCCCGAAAGTATATAGGTATCGAACCAGCGCGCCGCGGTCTCGTAATCCTGAAGCTTGAAATGGCAGTAGCCTATGTTGTAAGGGAGCAGCTGGCCTTCGGAGCGGTTGTAGAGTGCCGAACCGTTGTAGAGCTCGGTGAAGACGGAGGCGGCCTCCTCGTAGCTCCCGCTGCGGTAATAGGTCTCTCCGAGCCACCAGCGGGCATACTGGTTGAGCCTGTCGGTCTTGGGTAGATAATAGGCCGTGGCCCTGAAATACGGCACCGCGTCGCGGTAGGAGCCGCTTGCGAACAGCTGCTGTCCGCGGAGGAAGTTGGCCTTCGTGTAGTTGTTCTGCATGTCGGGACTCAGCTCGTCTATGTTGTCGTAGGCGGCCAGAGCAGCGGCATAGTCCCTGTCATACAGGGCCGCCAGAGCCATGTAGCCGTAGATCTGCACTCCTCTGGCCCTCGTGGAATAGCGCTTGATGTAGGATGCGAAGCCCGAGGTGTCCTTGTTGAGGTCGAAGGCGAGCTTCGCGTAGTTGAACATCGCGTCCTCAGTCATCCTGGCATCGAAATTCACCGCGGCCGCCTCACGGAACGCCTCCATCGCCGCAACCTGGTTGCGCGTGCGCAGATAGGCGTTGCCCAGATGATAGTTGGCTATCTGGCCGAGCGAGTCGCTGCGGTCGGTCATCTGCGTATAGTTGTCGATCGCACCCTGGTAGTCATGGACGGAATAGAGCACGGTTCCGGCATAGAAGAGATCCTTGCGGTTCAGGCTGTCCTTCACAGAGAGCCTGTCGTAATATGCGCGGGCGTTGTCCACGTCACCCAGCACCAGATAAGACTCCGAGATTATTCTCGCGAGCCTGTCGCGGCGCTCCTCGGGGGCGTCCTCGAAAATCTCGGTCCCGTGCCCGACCACATACTCGTAATTCTTCCGGTTGAACTCGCAGTCGACGATATAGAACTCGGAAAGCTCGGCGAAACGCGGGTCGGAGGACGCCAGCCTGAACCTTTCCTCAGCCTCGGCGAAGCGGCTGCCGTCATAATATATGACTCCTGAGACATAGCGGCCGGGCGCCGTGAACTCGGAATGTCCGAGCGTGTCGAGCACGGAAAAGAAGCGCAGTGCCTCGGGGTTCATGCCGACTGAAAATGCGCTGTAGCCGGACTTGAACATATATTCAGGCTTTTCGGCCTCCGACAGCACATCCGCCGGCACCTTCGACAGCTCCACGGAAGCCTCGCCGTATCTCCCCTCGTCGAACAGGATGCGTGCGTTCTCGAACCTTATCCTTCCTGTCAGCACCGAAGAAGGGTAGTTCCTCTCATATTCCTCCATGACCTCGCGGCAGTCGTCCGAACGCATCTTAAGCGCGCAGAGCACCGCATATCCTTCCGCCGCCGGATCGGGAGCGAGGGTCTCGAACACGGTTCTGGCTCTTTCGTATACACCGCTGCGGTACAGGTCCAGGGCCTCGCGCCAGCTTTCCCGGCCGTCCGGACCGGAAGCGCTCATCCCGGCGGAAGCCAGAACGAGCACCAGCAGCGCGAGCGCCGTCTTTCTTATTCTCATATCAGCAAACTATTACCATTAATTTACAAATTTACTCAATTTTGCGCTATCTTTGTCGGACGAACGCAAAAACTTTGCCCGCATGAGCGACGAAAGCAAATCAGTGATATCCTTCTCCGGAGCCGACATCCTCAACGGCGAGAACCCGGTGGTGTACGGGCTGGACATGGAAGTCCTTCCCGGGCAGGTGGTCTACATAGTCGGCAAGGTCGGAACGGGAAAGACCTCCATCATCCGCACCTTCACCGCAGAAAACCGCCTCGTCAAGGGCAAGGGAGAAGTCTGCGGCTACAACCTCCGCACCATCAGGGAGAAGGACATCCCCTTCCTGCGCAGGAAGCTCGGCGTGATTTTCCAGGACTTCCAGCTGCTGATGGACAGGACCGTCTACGACAATCTGGCCTTCGTGCTCAATGCGACGGGATGGAAGGACGCGAGAAGCATTTCGATGCGCATACAGCAGGTGCTTGAAGCCGTTGGCATGCAGACCAAGGCTCACAAGATGCCGCACCAGCTTTCGGGAGGAGAGCAGCAGAGAATCGCCATAGCCCGCGCCATCCTCAACGAGCCCGAAGTGATTCTGGCGGACGAGCCCACCGGCAACCTCGACGGGGAGACCGCCGAGGAGATATTGCAGCTTCTGCAGAAGATCAACAGCTCCAAAGGCACCGCGATAGTCATGGTGACCCACAACCGCAGCATCTGCGAGCGCTACCCGGGACGAGTGTTCGAAACCAAGGACGAAGCCTGCCTGGAAATCAAATGACACTGAAGCAGAGATACGACAGCATCATAGGCTACTTCCGCGACAATGTGCCGGTGGCGGAGTCCGAGCTGCATTTCGACTCCCCCTTCCAGCTGCTCGTCGCAGTGATGCTCTCGGCGCAGTGTACCGACAGGCGCGTGAACATGGTCACCCCCGCGCTGTTCGAGGCCTTTCCCGACGCGGCTGCGCTCGCGGCCGCATCTCCGGAGGAAGTGCTGGAATATATCAGGTCCGTCACCTACCCCAACAGCAAGGCCGCGCATCTGGTCGGCATGGCCAGGAAGCTGCTCTCTGACTTCGGAGGCGAAGTCCCGTCGGAGGTGGACAGCCTGATGTCCCTGCCGGGCGTGGGCAGGAAAACCGCGAACGTGGTCGCCTCCATCACCTGGGGAGAGCCGGTGATAGCCGTGGACACGCATGTGTTCCGCGTAGCCCGGCGGCTCGGCCTTTCCGACGGGAAGAATGTGCGTGAGGTGGAACTGGACCTCGAGTCGCACATACCCGAGGAGCTGCGCCCCATCGCCCACCACTGGCTGATCCTCCACGGCCGCTACACCTGCACCGCCCTCAAGCCCAAGTGCGACGGCTGTCCGCTGGCGCAGTGGTGCCGGGAGAAGGGGAAGCAGGTCTAGCCACAATCAGCACATTGCCCCGGCAGACGGTGAAGCAGCCGAAGACATGAAAATCGTCGCCGGGAAGGCAGCCAAGGCGGTTCCGGAGCTCGTCGCTGGATATGCGCAGATTGCGGGCGCTCACGCCGGCACGCAGATGCCTTGACTTCAGTTCACGGACGGAAGCCGAATTCAGCGGAAGCAGATCTGCAATCTCATATCTTTTGAAAAATGCAGCCGGAGGCGGCACCCTGTCGGAATCGGAGCCGGAAACGGCGACATAAAGATGGGTCGACGGTGCGAGCTGGCATATTCCGTAGCGGGAGCAAACGAGCTTGAACGCCCCCGACTTCATCAGCGCGGCCGAAGGTTCGAGCAGAATCCCTCCGGGCAGCAGTCCGGATGCGATTGAAGGTTCCGCCGCGGCTTCCTCTTCCGGCATGAAACTGAATGTCTCCGTATGCCCGCCCGAGCCGAGTTCGACAGTCCTGACGCCTCTGAAACGGGCCTGACGCCGAAGCAGGCACAGCAGTTCCCTGACCTCGCCGCCGCCCGCAACTATGTGAATCTCCTCGAGAATCCCGTCGAAACGGGAGCGCAGCAACGAAATGTCGGCCATCGGGGAGAGCTTCACCATCAGTCTTCCGCAACGCTCAAGCAGTTTCGGAGCGAGCGCTCCTATGTCCGGCGAACAATCCTCGAGGCGGAAGAGCTTGCGGCCGCTTTCCGACCGGCGCGCAGGATCGGCGTAAATCAGGTCGCATTCGGGCAGTTCGCTCTCCGGACCGACCTCCTCACAGCGGATTTCAACATTGGTAAGGGCCAGAGACGCGAAATTGTGGCGCGCCGCTTCGACCAGGGCGGGATTCCTCTCGACATACACCACCTTCTCAGCCACCGAGGCGAAAGCCGAACTGTCGGCCCCGAGACCTCCGGTGATGTCGCATACCGTCCGCAGCCGGCCACCCGACCATTCCAGCGCCGTCCGCGCCTTGTATTCCGCGGCTGACGAAGACGAGCACTGCTCCAGAGCCAGGGAAGACGGCACGACTATGTCCGCCCCCTCCCAGCCGGGCAGCTTGCGCGCCAGACGCCGGCGGCGCTCACCGTCCATCGACTCCAGTATCCCTGCGAAACTCTTTTTGTTTTTCACGCCGGCAAATGTAGCAATTAATGCACATTTTTCTTAATTTTGAGAGTTGCGACAGAAACAACCATACAAAACTAAAATACCAATGAAGGAATTTGAATTGAGAGCCAAAGCCTGGCTCGACGGAGATTTCGATCAGGAAACCAAGATGAAGGTGCGTCAGATGCTGGCCGGAGATCCGGCCGAACTCGAAGACGCTTTCGGCAAGAACCTCGAATTCGGAACCGGCGGCCTCCGCGGCATCATGGGAGTCGGAACCAACAGGATGAACAAATACACGGTCGGCATGGCCACCCAGGGTCTCGCCAACTACATCCTCTCCCACTACGACGGCGACGACCCGAAAGTCTGCATCTCCTACGACTCCCGCAACCACAGCAAGGAATTCGCGAAAATCACCGCCGACGTGCTGTCCGCCAACGGCATCCACGTCTACATCTTCGACAACATACGCCCCACGCCCGAGATGAGCTACGCGGTACGCCTCAAGAAGGCCGTTGCGGGCGTGATGATAACCGCATCGCACAACCCCAAGGAATACAACGGCTACAAGGTCAGCTGGTCCGACGGAGGTCAGGTGACCTCGCCAGTCGACAAGGAGATCGTGGCCGAAGTGGCGAAGATCACCGACCCCTCGATGGTCAAGTTCGAGGCCGGACTCCGCTGCGGCGAAATCGAGGCCATGGGCGCGGATGTGGACGAACGCTATGTCAATGACCTCCTTTCCCTGAGCCTGAGCCCCGAAGCCTGCCGCAGACACAGCGACCTCAAGATAGTCTACACTCCCCTTCACGGCTGTGGAGTGCGCCTCGTGCCCGAGATTCTCGGACGGCTCGGATTCAAGAACATAATCCATGTGCCCGACCAGGACGTGTCCGACGGCAACTTCCCTACCGTGATATCCCCCAATCCGGAGGAGCCTGCGGCGCTCAAGCTCGCGCTTGAAAAGGCCGAGGAGACCGGAGCCGACCTCGTGATGGGAACCGACCCCGACGCCGACCGCCTCGGAATCGCCGTGCGCGACAATGACGGTAAGATGGTGCTCATGAACGGCAACCAGACCGCCTCCATGCTCACCTACTACATACTGAGCCGCCGCAAGGAGCTCGGCACCCTCGGCGAAGGCAAGTACGTGGTCAAGACCATAGTCACCACCGAGCTCATCAGCGAGATAGCCAGAAGTTTCGGAGTGCCTGTCTACAATGTGCTCACCGGCTTCAAGTACATCGCGGAAGTGGTCAAGAGGAACGAAGCCACCGGCGAATTCGTATGCGGAGGAGAGGAGAGCTACGGCTTCAACGTCGGCCAGTTCGTGCGCGACAAGGACGCCCAGGTCAGCTCGATGATGGTGGCCGAGTGCGCCGCATGGGCCGCCGACCAGGGCCTCACCATGTACCAGCTGCTCCAGAAGATCTACAAGGAATACGGCTACCGCAAGGAAGGTCTCGTCTCCGTGGTCCGCAAGGGCATATCCGGAGCCAGGGAGATACAGCAGATGATGGCCGAACTGCGTGCCAATCCTCCGAAGGAGCTCTGCGGCTCGCCCGTGACGAAGATAGTCGACTATCTCGAACCCGAGAAGACAGGCCAGCCCTCGTCCAACGTGTTACAGTTCTTCGACGAGGCCGGAGATGTCGTATCCGTACGTCCTTCAGGAACGGAACCCAAGATCAAGTTCTATTTCGGAGCGAAGGGCGACGACGCCGACGCCAAGATCGAGGCGCTGAAGAAGCAGTTCTGCAAATAGGCGCCCGGTCTCAATGTTCAAGCGGATTTGCGATCCGCCTGAATCAGGCGGCCACAGGCTATGAAAGAAGACTCCGGACAGGTTTTTCCCGCCTGTCCGGAGTCTTCTTTCATAACCTGCCTTGCAGCAGCATCATGCGGCCGGAGCCGCGGCAGCGTCGCTTCGCCCCGTCACCAGTTCATCTCCAACCGTTCGATGTCCTCCTCGACGAGATGCGAGCCTATCTGGACTTCAATCAGGTTCAGAGGCGTAACCGCCTTGAGACCGTGGAGCTCCCCCTTGCGGATGTGAACCACGTCGCCGGCCTTGACCTCGGTCTCCTTGCCGTCGAGCTTCAGCCGTCCGAGGCCGCTCACGAAAGTCCACACCTCCTCACGGAAATTGTGGCGCTGATAGCTGATGTTGCAGCCCGGCTTCAGGAAAAGATTCTTGGTCAGGGACTCGATTCCGTCGGGGCCCTTGGTCCTGTCGAGCACGCGATAGCTTCCCCAGCGCCTCTCCTCGTACATGGGCCTGTCGGTCAGATGCTCGACATACGACTTGATGTTCTCCGAAGTCTTCTTCGCCGACACGAGGATGCCGTCCGGACTCGCGGCCACGATGGCATCGTCGATTCCGTCGCAGAATATGGGGATGGACAGCTCGTTGACGATGTTGGTATTGTGCGCCTGTTTCCCGAGCAACCCGTTTCCTGTGACCGCCGCAGGCAGTTCCTCGCAGAGCGTGTTCCATGTGCCGAGATCCTTCCACTCGCCGTCATACACCACGACCGCAACGGATTCGGCCTTCTCGGCGACCTCGTAGTCGAAGCTGATCTTCGGGAGCTCGGCATAGCGGCTGCGAAGCTCGTCGAAGTTGTCCGCTTTCATATAGCGCGCCACGATATCCATCAGGTAGCCCAGACGGTAGGCGAACACTCCGCCGTTCCAGTACGCGCCCTCCTCCAGCAGCTTCTCCGCCGTGGCGACGTCCGGCTTCTCGGTGAAGCGGGAGACTCTGCGCCAGCCGTCACCGACGCCCTTCTCCGGCACCACATAGCCGTACTTCGCGGAAGGGTACGTGGGCTTTATTCCCATGAGCACGAGGTCCGCGGCTCCCCGGCGCACGCATTCGGCCATCTCGGCAATGGTCGAAAAATACCCGCTCTCTGTATAAGGGTCGCAGGGCATCACCACCACCACCTCGTCGCGCGGACAGTTCTTCCCGAAGGCGAGCCAGGCGCTCGAAAGCGCAATCGCCGGAAAGGTGTCGCGTCTTTCGGGTTCGGTGACTATGCCCACCTTCTCTCCGAGCTGGTTGACTATTATGTCCTTCTGAGCGGCATTGGTCGCGACGGTGATCTCCGCGTCGAGCCCGGCCTCGCCGAGCTGGCGCACCACGCGCTGCACCATGGACTCCCTGCCGCCCGAGGGCGACGCCAGCAGCGGAAGGAACTGTTTCGAACGGGCTTCGTTCGACAGCGGCCACAGCCTCTTGCCTGAACCGCCGGAAAGCAATATTATCTGCATATATGATTATTTGGTTTCATCGGAAAAAGCCGACAGGCATCTCTTCACCCCGTCGGTCCAATAAGGCACCCTGACGCCGAAGGTCTCCTTGATCTTCGTCTTGTCGAGCACCGAATACGCCGGCCTCCTGACCTTGCTGGGGAACTCGTCGGAATGACAGGGAAGCACCCGGCATCCGGTATGTCCGGAAAATTCCGCCACGGCGTGCGCGAAGTCGAACCAGCTGCACACTCCCTCGTCGGAATAATTGTAGATTCCGCTCCGCTCATATCCGCCTCCGCTCCGGCCGCTGCGTCCGTAGTCGGCGATCACCTCCATTATCGCACGCGCAAGATTGGCGGCGTAAGTCGGAGTGCCGGCCTGGTCGAACACGACCCTGATTTCCGGTCTGGACGCGGTCAGGCCCAGCATGGTCTTGAGGAAATTCTTCCCGAACTCGCTGTACAGCCAGGCGGTGCGGAGAATCACGTGGTCGCATCCGGACTCCAGCACCGCCTGCTCGCCGTGAAGTTTCGTGCGGCCGTAGGCTCCCGTGGGAGTGCCCCTGCGGTCTTCCGTGCACGGAGTGTTGTACGGGTCGCCGCCGAACACATAGTCGGTGCTCACATGCACCAGCAGGGCCCCGGCATCGCGGGCCGCGGCAGCCATGTTCCCCACGGCCGTCGCATTGAGCGCCTCGGCAAGCTCCTCCCTGTCCTCGGCGGCATCCACGTTCGTGAAAGCCGCGCAGTTGACTATCACGTCCGTCTTATGCCTCACGACGGCGGCCCTGACGGCTTCGGCGTCGGTGATGTCGAGAGACACGCATCCGGTCGGGACATCGGGGCCTCCGAGCCTGCGCAGCATCTCCGGCTGCCCCTCCCCCGGCCCCGCCACGTCGGCGAGCACATAGTTGTCGGCGGATCCGACAGACAATATCCTCATCCAGCTGCCAAGCTGGCCGAAGGCACCGGTCACAAGTATGTTCATAGATAGAGATCCTCGTTGTAGTCAAACAGATAATCCGAATCGGCAAGTCTCGGGTGCGCGCTGTCCTTCGCGCTCAAGATCACCTTCTCCGCGGGAATGCGCCAGTCTATGCCGAGCGCAGGATCGTCCCAAGCGACCGCTCCCTCGCTCGAAGGGTCATAGAAGTTGTCGCACTTGTACTGGAACACGACTTCTTCGCTGAGCACGCTGAAACCGTGGGCGAATCCGCGCGGGATGAAGAACTGGCGGTGGTTCTCACCGCTGAGCTCCACGGCGACATGCCGCCCGAAAGTGGGGCTGCCCCGCCTTATGTCCACCGCGACGTCGAGAACGGCCCCGTGCACCACGCGGACCAGCTTGCTCTGGGCGCTGCGACCCTTCTGGAAGTGCAGACCGCGCAGCACGCCGTAGCAACTCCTGCTCTCGTTGTCCTGAACGAACCTGACCGGACGCACCTTCTCGTCGAACTCGCGCTGCGACCAGGATTCGAAGAAATAGCCGCGGCTGTCATTGAAAATCCGCGGTTCGATTATCACCACTCCGGGTATGTTTGTCTCAATGATTTCCATATCGTCAGAATTCATCCATGTCGATGGCGCAGCCGCGCTCGCAGTCGTCGGCGATCTTGAGCAGATACTGGCCGTACTGGTTCTTCATCATCGGGGCGGCGAGCTCCCGGAGTTTCTCCGGACTGATCCAGCCCCTCCGCAGGGCTATGCCTTCGAGGCACGCAACCTTGAGCCCCTGACGCTTCTCTATGGTCTCGATATACGCCGTGGCCTCGGCCAGCGAATCGTGGGTGCCGGTGTCGAGCCAGGCGAAACCGCGGCCGAGAGTCTGCACCTTGAGTTCACCTCCGGAAAGAAACTCCTGGTTGACCGTGGTTATCTCGAGTTCGCCGCGCGCCGAAGGCTTTATGTGCTTCGCCACGTCGACCACCCTGTTGGGGTAGAAGTACAATCCGACCACTGCGTAATTTGATTTCGGGACGGCAGGCTTCTCCTCTATCGAGAGGCAGTTACCGTCCTTGTCGAACTCGGCCACGCCGTAGCGTTCGGGATCGCTCACCCAATAGCCGAACACCGTGGCCTTGGACTCTTCTTCGGCGGCGCGCACGGCGTTCCTGAGCAGCCCGGAGAAGCCGGAGCCGTGGAAGATGTTGTCGCCCAGCACAAGGCACACCGAATCGTCCCCGATGAACTTCTCTCCTATTATGAACGCCTGGGCAAGTCCGTCCGGGGAAGGCTGCTCCGCATACTCGATGCGTACCCCGAAATCGCTTCCGTCGCCCAGCAGCCTGCGGAAAGAGGGAAGGTCATGCGGGGTGGAGATGACGAGGATATCCCTGATGCCCGCGAGCATGAGCACGGACAGGGGATAATAGATCATAGGCTTGTCATAGATGGGCAGCAGCTGCTTGCTCACGCCCTTAGTAATCGGATACAGCCTCGTACCCGACCCTCCTGCGAGAACTATTCCTTTCATTTTCCTGTAGCGCTACTGAACCGGCTCGTCCTTGACTTCGTCGAAATACTCGCTTGACGCGTGACACACGGGGCACTCCTTCGGAGGCTTGGGCCCGACGAACTTGTAGCCGCAGACCGAACATATCCAGGTCTTGTCTTCCTTTGCCATAATTTTGTGATTTTTCCAAATATAAGGAAAAATATCAAATAGCGCTCACTTGAGATCCATGAGAATGAAGCGGAAGCCGAGACCGCCGCCGGGCACCCTATAGGCTCTGATCGAGCCTTTGTGGAAGAGAACCGCGTTGCGCACTATCGACAGGCCCAGCCCGGAACCGCCCACGGGCTTGCCGCGGTCGGCGTCAAGACGGTAGAACCTCTCGAATATCTTGTCGAGCTCGTCCTCGGCCACTCCCCTTCCGGTGTCGTAGTAGTCGATGCAGTGCGCGCCGTCCTGACTGCTGTAGGAGACATGGATGCACGAGCCGTCGCCGGCGTACTTCATGGTATTTTCGAGCAGATTGCGGAAAATCGAATATATGAGGCTGTAGTTGCCCCTGACGCACAGCGGCTGGAGGTTGTTCTCCACCTGCATCCCATGTGCGGACACGGAGTCGGACATCTCCTCCAGCACCTCCTCGAACACGACCTTTATGTTCACCGGCATCACCTTGAACTGCTCCGGGGCCTCCTCGAGCTTGGTGATGGTGGAGATGTCGGTGATCATGTCCGAGAGCCGCAGCGACTGGAGATATGAGCGCTCGATGAACAGCCGCCTGCGCTCCTCGCTGAGCTCCGGATGGTTGACAATGGTCTCAAGATAGCCCTGTATGCTGCTCACGGGAGTCTTCAGCTCGTGGGATATGTTGCCGGTCATCTCATGCTTGAGCCTGCGGGTCTCTATGTCCGCGCGCTCCTCCTCCCTGCGTCCGTAGCGCTCGGTCAGGAAATAGAGTATGAACAGAGAAAACACCAGGAGCAGGAATTCGAAGAGCAGGAACATCCAGTCGGTGCCAAAGAAGTCCTCCAGGCTGACATCGAAATTCTGGGCCACCCTTATGATTTCACCGCCGTCCTCGCGGGCATAGTAGAAATATCTTTCGCCTGAAGTGTCAGAACGCCGCAGCGCGGTTCCCTCGCCACGGCGCAGGCATTCCCTGATCTCGGGACGGTCGAAATGGTTCTCCATCTCCGCGGCGCTGCCATAGGAGTCGTAGGAGACCTCGCCGTCAGCTGACATGATGGTGACCCTGACGTCGTCAGGGAAATAGGCCATCACCGCGCCGGTCTCGGACCCGGCCTCGACGAGCATCTGCGCATAGCCGGACAGCCTGGATTTCATTATCGACTGCTTGTAGCGCTCGCCGTTCGCAAGGCCGACCAGCAGCGATATGAGGGCGAAGACCGTGAAGATCGTCGCCACATAGAACACGAGCCTATTTCTGTACGACATGGTGCGAGTCGACATAGTATCCGAAGCCCGTCTTGTTCTTTATGAGGTCGCGGTATCTGCCGAGCTTGCTCCTGATTCTCGCGATGTGCACGTCGACCGTGCGGTCAAGCACATAGGGCGCGTCCTTCCACAGGCTCGAAATGAGGACGGCCCGCGAGAAGTAGGTGTCGGGGTGTCTTGCCAGCAGGGCCAGCAGATCGAACTCCTTGCGCGAGAGCGAAAGCGGCTTGCCTGCAAGCTCGGCGGTCTCCGAGGCGAGATCGATGTGGAGCTCGCCGAAGTCCAGCATGTCGCCGCGGGACGACTCCCCGCCGCTGCGCCTGAGCACGGCCTTGACTCTCGCAAGCACCTCGTTGATGGAGAAAGGCTTGGCGATGTAGTCGTCGCCTCCTGCCGAGAATCCCGTGAGGATGTCGTTCTCCGTGCCTCTCGCGGTCAGGAAGATTATGGGGATATGGTTGCGGTTCTCGCGGCGGAGCTGCCTGGCCATCTGGAAGCCCGACATGCCCGGGAGCATTACGTCCAGAAGGATCAGAGCCGTGTCCGGCCCCAGCATCTTGATGCCCTCTTCCGCCGAAGAGGCCGCCAGGACCTTGTATCCTGCATTTTCAAGATTGAAGGAAAGGATATCCAGGATATCGGCCTCGTCCTCAACTATAAGAACCTCGATCATAGCAATTCAATTTACCGGCAAAGTTAGAATAACGCTCAATGAAATTCAACCGATTTGTTAAAATTATGTTACATTTGCAACATTATTCTGTTAAATCTTCGATTTTAACCAGCCGATATGTTCATAAGCATAATCACCCTGATCGGAGCGCTCGGAATGTTCCTCTACGGAATGAACATGATGAGCGCCGGACTCCAGAAAACCGCGGGCGACGGGTTGAGACGTTTCGTCGCCTCCATGACTTCAAATCCGTTCAAAGGCGTGGCCACTGGACTCGGAGTCACCGCAGTGATACAGTCGTCCAGCGCGACCACCGTGATGGTCGTAAGTTTCGTGAATGCCGGAATCCTGACCCTGACCCAGGCCATAGGTGTGATAATGGGAGCGAACATAGGCACGACCTTCACGGCCTGGATCATCGCCCTGTTCGGATTCTCCGCCGACATCTCGATTCTGGCGGTGCCGCTTATGGCCATAGGCTTCATCATGAGCCTGTCGAAGAAGGGACGCACGCGGGACATCAGCGAAATCATAGTGGGATTCAGCCTCCTGTTCCTCGGTCTGTCGTTCATGAAGAATTCCGTCCCCGACCTCGAATCCACTCCCGAAGTGCTTTCGTTCATCCAGTCGTGGTCGGGCCACGGAGTCTGGTCGGTGCTGCTCTTCATCATGGTGGGCACTATCCTGACCCTCGTGCTGCAGTCATCGAGCGCGACAGTAGCCCTCACGTTGATCATACTCAACATGGGATGGATACAATTCGACATGGCGGCCGCGATGGTGCTCGGTGAGAACATAGGCACCACGATAACCGCGAACCTGGCCGCCGCCGTGGGCAACACCAACGCCAAGAGAGCGGCGCTCGCCCACACGGTGTTCAATGTGTTCGGAGTCATCTGGGCGGTATGCTTCTTCAAGTATTTCCTTGCGCTCATCCACCTGATCATCAACGGCATAGGACTGGGGAACTCCGCACAGACCCCTCTCTACAGCATCTCTATGCTGCACACCGTGTTCAATCTTATCAACACCGGGATTCTGATATGGTTCATACCCGTGATCGAGAAGATCGTCACCAAGGTCATCAGGGAGAAGAAGACAGGAGAAACCCCGGAGAAGCTCGTCTACATCAACGCCGGACTCATCTCCACTCCGGAGCTCGCACTCACCGAGGCCAACAAGGAAGTCCTTCACTTCGGCCGCGTAATGCAGAAGGACCTCGAATACATCAGGCTCGCCGTCGAGACCTCGGATTCGGAGGAGAAGTTCCAGCCCTGGAGGGACAAGCTGGTCAAATATGAGGAGATTTCCGACCGCATCGAATACGAGGTGGTGAGCTTCCTCAACAAGCTGAACCGCGAACACCTCAGCGACAATTCGTCACTGCTGATCAAGGCTCTCTACCGCATTGTCGGTGAGATGGAATCCCTGGGCGACAGCGGCGAGGCGATCAGCCGCCTGATAACCCGCGGAATCGACCACGGACAGAAACTCTCCGACGAGCACAAGAAGCACATTGGCGAGATGATAGTGCTGGTCGGACGCGCCTACGACGCCACAATTTACAATCTCGAGCACAGCACCACCATCACCAACATCGACAATGCCGTGGAGGCCGAGGTGCATATCAACCGGATGCGCGACAAGCTCCGCGACACCGAGCTCAAGAATGTCGAGAACAACGGCGAAGCCTACTTCGAGAGCGTCTACTACCTCGACCTCGTGGAAGATCTCGAGAAGATGGGCGACTTCATCATCAACATCTCCCAGGCGGTCATGAGCCTGCGCAAGGGCAAACCCGGCGTGTCGTCGTGGGACGATGATGACCTGGCCTGAACCCGTACCGGCCGCCATTGACCGTTACCGCCGGGGCGCTCATATCATTTCAGGCACAACCGTATAGTTTTCGCCGTTCTCGTCGGTTATTATGACCGTCAGATCAGAGGCTCCGCTGTCGGAAACAGGAATGAACAGAGCGAAGGTGTTGTAGCTCATCAGCCACGGATCATCATCTGAATCGACATCAGGAGGAAAATACAGCATGTCAGGCTCCTCGTAGCCCAGACCCCCGGGCTGAGTCAGACTGCTCCCGGGGCCGAGCAGCATCATGTCGCGCGGTTCAATTTCGGACAACGGGCCGTCGACAGGATATGCGTACATCCGATGATTCCCTCCGTAACAGCTCCGGAAAAATTCCGACCACTCATAAGCATGATAGTCGAACGCCGTGTAGGAATTCCGGATGAACGGATACACCGACTGGCTCACAAACCAGACGATATCGTCAAGGCTGCTGCCGGCAGGGTGCGACGAGTCCCACTCATGGCCGCATACCACCTCTATGCTGCGGAAGTCGGCGTTCGGCCAGCAGTATTGCAGCGGTTCGCCTATGTTCGCACTGAGGCTCAGAGTTCTCCTGCTGAAAGACACGTCGCCATATTTCCGGCACAGATCCTCGTAGGAACCGTTCTCCGACTGACGATCCCCGAAAACATCGGTCACCATACGCGCCTTCTTCACATGGACCCTGAGCTGAATATACTCTTCTCCGCCTATGTTCACCTGCCGTCCGACCGCACCCATGCTCACGATGTCGTAGAAACCGAGCATGTACGAATTGACCTCGATATAGCCGCAGGACACAGCTGCGAGAATGAGAAGGGTTGCAAGGAGAAGTCTTTTTCGTTTCATAAGCAGAAATATTTAAAAGCCAATATGTACATCCATCTCGTGCTCTGGAACAGAACATGTTATCAACCTGAAATGCCAATTATAGGCTTTCCCCAACGGATTGAAGCAATCCGATGAATAATACCCATTATACAGGCCACTCCATCCCCAGTCACAATCCACCATCCAGGTATTTCCAGAATATTCCGCTCCGTCTATCACCCAAGAATGACCGGTCAAACCGTGCATTGCCGACAGAAATACCGG
>DVLC01000138.1 GCA_018715685.1 Candidatus Cryptobacteroides merdipullorum | reverse complement strand
CTGAAGGGATGGCGCTCCCAGGCCGGTGTTCTTGTGGCTACTTGGGAGCAATATGTTCCGGATAATCGGCCATACAGGCCGCTGCAGGGCCGGTTTTCCAAAACATATCGCACCCAAGTTTTTCTGTCAGCCGCTGTGACCTGCGGTTCATGCAAGTCCTGGGGAGCCGGCGGCTGCGACTGCTACTCGGGAGGCTGTTCCCGAATCCCCCGCCTCCCGAGTGGCACGATATTACAGCCGCCGCACTACTTCCGGCACCGCCGCCGTTTTTACGGTGGTATCCGCCGGGAACCCCGGGAAAAGTTGCTGGACGAATACATCGGAAGACATTATTGAGACCGGCACCGCCGCCGGGATATACGACCTCCGGCGGCTAAAGATCCGGCACTGCGCCGAGCCCGTTGAAGAGGCTCGCTCCGTGCTTGTCTTTTGCCTTTCCATCACCAAAAATGCCCGGGTGACCCCAGAATCGCTTCAAGGGATCCAAAAGGGAAAGCCGACATGGAAACTGCCGGCATCTCCTCATACTTCCTGTTATTTTCTACTTCCTTTTTTGTGAACCGGGACAAATCTGATTGTGCGCCCATATTCGCTATAATACTGACAATCAGTGCATTGAATTTCGAGATCGCACACGCGTCGGACTTCGGAACCCCGCTGCGTGTGCGATGGAAATCAAGACTCTATTGACAGTCAATGATTTGGCGCTTCGAGCCGCACACGCAGATTTTAGAAGCTGTCTTGAAATTTGTCAAAAATTCTTTTACGGCTCTTTCCGGTCTGTCCAGTCCTTCTTTTTTCAGTCAGATAGCCAACGCTATCCTTTTCAAAAAAGTAGAACCGAACATCCTCGGAAACAGCTCATAAAATTTATGTCGACAAATTTCAAAACAGCTTCTTAGTCAAGCCTGAACCCCATGACGGCCCGACAGAATTCGACCATGCGGCGGGAGATTCGAACCGTCGTGACAAACATCGGTCGCAGCCGCATTGGAAATACGCCGCAGAAAGGATACAGCTGCGACAGGTCACACCGATTCCGAGTGACCGGTCGCAGCCGGCGGCAATGCACATAAGTCGGATGCCGGCCGCCGTGACCGGTGTTTTGCGGAATCCTGCAACTCCGTCACGCAGAACCTTTCCACCGTTCATGATTTGCGATCCCGATGAACGGAAAAACACCTTCCATGGCCGGATGCTTCGGACAGGTCTGGGCGGAGACGGCTTATGGACAGCGCGACGGAACCGGTCGCGCCGTCCATGGCGGAGCGGCGCTGGCGGCCGCGGGAGGTGCATGGTGTTGGAAGGTGATTTGCCGGTGGTTGGTGGAGGCGGGAGGCGGTTGACGCAAGGGAGGCGATGGACGGGGAAAAGCCTCCCTTGCGTCAACCGCCTCCCGCCGCGCCCGATGAAAAACATATGTCAGATTGCAAATCCGGCCAAACATGAGAGCGGTAAATCCGGAAGACCCGCCGCAACGGGATTAATGAATGCCTCCCGATGACAAGGATAAGATAGTCCGAACCACGCACCGCGACGAACTCGCAAACCAAAAAGCCCTCCCGGGAAAACCGGAAGGGCTTTTTCGTAGTCCCTACAGGAATCGAACCTGTATTTAAGGTTTAGGAAACCTTCGTTCTATCCGTTGAACTAAGGGACCATGGTGCCGAAGCAGCCTCAATGGCTTACTCGGCGTTCTTGACGACTATCTGACGTCCTCTATAGTAGCCGCACTCGGGGCATACACGGTGATATATCACGGTGGCTCCGCAGTTGGGGCAGGTCGCAAGAGTGGGGACGGGAGCGAAATCGTGGGTACGACGCTTGTCCCTGCGCTGCTTTGAAAGTTTGTGTTTCGGATGTGCCATTTCTTTATCTTTTAAATATTATTATTCACTCAAATACCCCACAGTCTCCTGATTGCAGCCCCCGTCGGGATGAACCCGCTTCAGAGGGAGGGCGGTGCATACATAATCGTACACATCCTGACCCAGATCCAGCTCGGCGCCTTCCGGAGCATAGCTTTCCTCGAAGGAAGCCTCCACCGGAATTTCCAGATCCTCGAGACAGCGGTCACAGGCGACGGTCACGCTGCCCCTGATCTCACATTCCACATCCGCGGTGACGCCGTGGTAACTGACCTTCGCGCTCACCAGAATGTCCGCCCCGAGTATCTCGGAATTGCCGAAATCTTCAAAGAACCTGCCGTCGGCGTGCCACTCGTGGCGGCTCACTCCCGACTTCAAATCAATCAGTCTGACTATAAAGGGTTGCAAAGTTATAAAAAATTTCTTTCGTTGTCAATCCTCATTGTCGCTATTTCTTTTTCTCGCGAGCGGATCGAGCAAAATCTTGCGTATTCTCATGTAATGAGGGGTCACTTCCACAAGCTCATCCTCCTGGATATACTCCAGAGCCTCCTCAAGCGAGAACTTGATAGCGGGCGGCAGCACGATCTTGTCGTCGGAGCCGGCCGCGCGCACGTTCGTCAGTTTCTTGGTCTTGCAGATGTTGATGTTGAGATCCCTCTCGCGCGTGTGCTCGCCGACCACCTGCCCGGCATATATCTCCTCGCCCGGCTCCACGAAGAAGCGGCCGCGGTCGAGCAGCTTGTTGATCGAATATGCGATGGCGGTGCCTGTCTCGATGGAGACGAGCGAGCCGTTGGTACGACGCTCTATGTCCCCCTTATAGGGTTGATAGTCCTTGAAACGGTGCGCCACCACCGCCTCGCCCTGCGTCGCCGTGAGCAGGTTGGAACGCAGACCCATGAGTCCGCGCGTAGGAATCTCGAATTCGAGCAGAGTGCGGTCGCCGCGGGGCTCCATCCTGAGCAGGGCGGCCTTGCGGCGCGTAGCGATCTCTATCGCAGAACCCACGAACTGTTCGGGCACCTCTATGGACAGATCCTCTATAGGTTCGCAGCGCTGTCCGCCGATGGTCTTGTCGAGCACCTTGGGCTGGCCGACCTGAAGTTCGAAGCCTTCGCGGCGCATGGTCTCGATGAGCACCGAAAGATGCAGCACGCCACGGCCGTAGACCACGAAGGAGTCGGCCGTGAGACCCGGCTTCACGCGAAGCGCGAGATTCTTTTCGAGTTCCTTGTCAAGACGCTCCTTGATATGTCTGGAGGTCACATATTTGCCGTCCTTCCCGAAGAAAGGCGAATTGTTGATCATGAACAGCATGCTCATCGTAGGCTCGTCCACGGCTATGGGCGGCAGCTGCTCCGGATTCTCGTAGTCGGCGATCGTGTCGCCTATCTCGAAGCCGTCGATGCCAACCACGGCGCAGATGTCCCCGCAACCGACCTCGTCGACATTGGCCTTGCCGAGGCCCTCGAACACCATTAACTGCTTGATCTTCTGCTTCTGGACGACATCGTAGCGCTTGCACAGGCTGATCTGCTGCCCCGTCCTGAGAGAGCCGCGGGTGATCTTGCCCACCGCGATACGTCCGACGTAAGGCGAATATTCAAGAGAAGAGATGAGCATCTGCGGCGTACCCTCCACGACCTCCGGGGCGGGAATCACCTCGAGTATGGTGTCGAGCAGCGGAGTGATGTCCTTCGTGGGCTTCTTCCAGTCGAGGGACATCCATCCCTGCTTGGCGGAGCCGTAGACGGTGGTGAAGTCGAGCTGGTCGTCGTTGGCGTCGAGGTTGCACATCAGGTCGAATACCTCCTCCTGAACCTCGTCGGGCCGGCAGTTGGGCTTGTCGACCTTGTTGATCACGACTATCGGCTTCTTGCCGAGCTGCAGGGCTTTCTGGAGCACGAAACGGGTCTGCGGCATGCAGCCCTCGAAGGCGTCGACCAGAAGCAGCACGCCGTCGGCCATGTTCAGCACCCTCTCAACCTCTCCTCCGAAATCGCTGTGGCCCGGGGTGTCGATAATATTGATTTTCACACCTTTATAGGTCACGGAAACATTCTTGGCGAGAATGGTGATGCCTCTTTCCCTTTCGAGGTCATTGTTGTCGAGGATGAGCTGGTTCAGGTTCTCGGGCTGACGCACGAGATTGGCCTGATATATCATCCTGTCCACGAGAGTCGTCTTCCCGTGGTCGACATGGGCGATGATGGCGATGTTTCGGATTTCCTGCATACTTACATTCAATAAATCTCGCAAAGATATAGATTTCTGCCGACACAAACAATTTGCAGAAGCTGTTTCAAAATTGCTATCTTTGTGAAATATGTCGCATATCGGCTCAATATTTCTTGCGGCGGCCGCCGCGCTCACCCTCGTGGCCTGCTCAGGCAGTACTGACGGCGCAGGGGACATTCCGGAGGAGACTCTCTCTCTTCTGCACACCGTTCCGTCAGACGCGCTCGCAGTCTCCGTCAGGAGGAGCTGCTCGGACGCCGTGGCCCTTCTGGACTCGGCTTCTGCACTGCGTTCGCTGGATTACGGAAGATTCGGCGGCGCGAGATCCGTGCTCTCGTGGTGCTACGACGGCGACCTCTCCCCCGTGCTCGCATTCGACACGGGGAAATCGCAGGCAGGCTCCGATGAGGCGGAGAGAATCATGCATGACGCCGACAGTCTCGGCCTGCATTCCCGCTGGTACGAGCCGGACAGCCGGACAGGACGGCGGTCCGTACTCGTGCTGACCCCCTCCGAGGCCCTGCTGACCGCTGTCGGCAGACATGTTTCGGAAGGCCGCTCGATCATGGACGCCGCAGGCTTCGGCACGGCGACTGCGGCAGCGGGAAATTCCGGAAACTTCACCGTTCTGCGCAACAGCGGCGCGCTCAGGCTCCTTCCGCGAAGACTCCTCGACGGCATATACCCCCAGCGCGGCGCCGCCGGTTTCCTGCGCACGGTTTCCGACTGGGTCACAATCTGCCCGGCGGGCGGAGACAGCCACAGGATAATCCTCACATGCGGCGAAGAGCCTTCTTACTTCAGCAACATGTTCCCGCCCCTGCCTTTCGGAGACAGCCGGCTCGGAGACATCCTGCCCGCGGACACGGAGTTCGCAGTCTCGCTGCCGGTGCCGCAGCCGGAATTCCGCGAGGCTTATGAGAAATATGTCGACGCCTCCGTACGCTACACCCAATATATCAGGCGCATCGCTTCGCTGGAGAAGCTGACGGGAAAGAGTCCGCTTGACTGGGAGCTGGAGACCGGCGTGCGCGAAGTCGCGCTGATCGCATGGAACGGCGCCAAAGTGGCCGCAGTAAGACCGGCGAAGGCTCCGGAAGACGCGGCTCCGGCGGAAAATCAGTGGAAAGGCTTCATCCCGGCGCTTTACGGCTCGGCCTTCTCCCTCCCCGACGACAGCGTCTGCGCGACCGTATCCGGATGGCTGGTATACGGAAGCCGGGAGGATGTAGACGGGTTTCTGGAGTCGCAGGCCCGGATTGTCGAGACAGAATGGCCCCGCAGGGGCGTACACATAGTAATGTATAAGTCCGGCACCTTCGTGTGCTGGAGCAAAAAAGGTATCAGCTTATGGAATTCCGTTCAGTAAACAAGCTCATAGAAAAGAGCATAAAGACCAACTGGGAGAAAGACGCGCTGTCGAACTACCAGGGTGTCACGCTCAAGTACAAGGACGTGGCGCAGAGAATCAAGTTCCTGCACATCGCGTTCGAGAAATGCGGGCTCAAGAAGGGCGACAAGGTGGCCCTCTGCTCCCGCAACCAGGCCAACTGGGGAGTCTGCTTCCTGGCATCGACGACCTACGGAGCCGTCCCCGTGCCGATTCTCCATGAATTCAAGGCAGAGAGCATACACTACCTCGTGAATCATTCCGAGGCGAAGGTGCTCTTCGTCGACGAGGTCATCTGGGAAGGCCTGTCCGAGAGCGAGATGCCCGGACTCGAAGTCATTGTCCAGATGAACACCCTGAAGTTCATCTACGCGAAGAGCCCGGAATTCCAGGAAGTCAGGGACAAGATCACGGACATATTCACCGGCATGTTCCCCGCAGGCTTCACCCGCGACGACGTGGACTACTACGAGGACAGCGCCGACGAGCTCGCGCTGATCAACTACACCTCGGGAACCTCCGGCTTCTCGAAGGGCGTGATGGTGCCCTACAGGGCGCTGTATTCGAACATCATGTTCGCGACTCTCGACGCAGAGCCCCAGCTCGACAGCAATTCTAAGGTGGTCGCCATGCTGCCTTCTGCGCACATGTACGGAATGATGTTCGAATTCCTCTTCGAGATGACCATAGGCATGCACGTGCACTTCCTGACCCGCATCCCGAGTCCGAAGATCATCATGCAGGCTTTCGCCGACATACATCCCGACGTCATCATCGCCGTGCCTCTGATCATAGAGAAAGTCTACAAGTCGAAGCTCAAGCCCATCCTCGACCGCAACAGGCTGTTCTTCAAGCTGCCTATCATCGACAAGGTGCTCGAAAGGAAGGTCTGCCACGAGCTCGTGAACTCCTTCGGAGGCAAGTTCGAGGAGATCATTCTCGGCGGCGCGGCGTTCAACCCCGAGGTCGAGGCCTTCTTCCACAAGATAGGCTTCCCCTACACCGTAGGCTACGGCATGACAGAATGCGCGCCCATAATCACCTACGCCCACTGGGACAAGGCCAAGCCGCTGTCCTGCGGCAAGGCAGCCCTCAACATGGAGATCCGCATAGACTCCTCCGACCCCGAGAACATCCCGGGCGAGGTGCAGGTCAAGGGCCCCAACGTCTTCCTCGGCTACTACAAGAACGAAGAGGCCACCGCGGCTTCGTTCACCGATGACGGCTGGTTCAAGACCGGAGACATGGGCGTGATCGACAAGGACGGCTACCTCTTCCTGCGCGGCCGCTCCAAGTGCATGATACTCGGTGCCAACGGCCAGAACATCTACCCCGAAGAGCTGGAAGCCGTGATCAACACGGTGACCTACGTGGTCGAATCGCTTGTCATCGAAGACAAGGGAGGACTCACCGCGCTGATCTATCCCGACTACCATCAGGGAGAGCTCGACGGTCTCGACAGCGCCGCACTCGAAAAGAGGCTGACCGACGCCCTGCCCGAGATCAACCGCCAGCTGCCCGCATACGCGCAGATACGGCGCATCGAGTTCATGCCCGAAGACTTCGAGCGCACACCCAAGCGCAGCATCAAGAGATATCTTTACCAGAGATCATAATGAACAAATTCGACGACAAATACATAGCCATGGCCCAGATATGGGCGGAGAACTCCTACTGCAGGCGCAGGAAGGTCGGGGCGCTGCTCGTCAAGGACAAGATGATCATCTCCGACGGCTACAACGGCACGCCCTCGGGGTTCGAGAACATCTGCGAGGACGAGAACGGCATCACCAAGCCTTATGTGCTCCACGCCGAAGCGAACGCCATCACCAAAGTCGCAAAATCGGGCAACAGCTCCGACGGGGCCACCCTGTATGTGACGGCCGCCCCCTGCATAGAATGCTCCAAGCTCATCATCCAGGCAGGAATCAAGAAAGTCGTCTACAAGGATGAGTACCGCCTGACGGACGGAGTCGATCTGCTGCGCAAGGCGGGAGTCGAGGTCGAAAAAGTTGATTAGATGAAGAGATCGTATCTTGCGGCGCTGCTCGGCGTCGCGATAGGGGTGCTGGCGACGCTGGCGTTCCAGAAGTTCAGCGGACGCTCCGGGCTCATGGACGTCGGCCGCAACTGGCACAAGGTCGAGCTGATACTCGGAAGCATCGATGAGAATTATGTGGATTCCGTGGACCACAAGAAGGTCACGGACGCCATAGCGGCGGCTGCGCTGTCGGCGCTCGACCCCCACTCCGTCTACATGCTCCCCCGGACTCTCGAGGCCTCGGAGGAAGATCTGGCCGGCAACTTCGACGGCATTGGCATTCAGTTCAACGTACCCAACGACACCGCCGTCGTGATAGAGGTGATTCCGGGAGGGCCCTCGGAGAAAATCGGTCTGCAGCCCGGAGACAGGCTGATCAAGGTCGACACCACGGTCATCGCCGGCGTCCGGTTCCCGCAGGACAGCATGGTCCGCAGAATCAAGGGCAAGGCCGGTTCGAAAGTCACGGTGACCGTCCGGCGCGGCGATGAGACCATACCCTTCGAAATCACCCGAGGCAAGATTCCCACCCACTCCGTGGACGCCGCCTTCATGGTCGACGACACCACCGGCTACATCCGCCTCTCCAAGTTCTCCCGCACCACCGCCCAGGAGTTCATGATTTCCGGCACGGAGCTGCTCGCAAAAGGCATGAAGCGGCTGATTCTCGACCTGCGCAACAATTCCGGAGGTTTTCTCGACCAGGCGCTTATGCTCTCGAACATGTTCCTGCACGAGGACGACCCCATAGTCTACATGGAAGGCCTGCACCGCAAGCGCGAGGACTTCAAGGCCGACGGCAACGGTCTGCTGCAGGACATCAAGCTCAACGTGCTGATCAACGAGGGCACGGCTTCGTCGAGCGAGATTCTCGCAGGCGCGCTCCAGGACAACGGCCGCGCCACCATAGTCGGCCGCCGCTCGTTCGGCAAGGGACTGGTGCAGGAACCGTTCTATTTCACCGACGGCTCCGGAATGCGCATCACCGTGGCACGCTTCTACACGCCTTCGGGCCGCTGCATCCAGAAACCGTACAGCGAAGACTATGACTACGAGGTGCTACGCCGCTACGACAGCGGCGAAATGGTCAGCGCCGACAGCATGCGCATCGAAGACGGCGGCATTCTTCCCGACGTGTTCGTCCCGATAGACACCACGCGGGCCGGCAATTTCTATGTGAACTGCAACCGCAAGGCCACCACGATGCGCTTCGCCTCCGCATATTTCGACGCCCACAGGCAGGAGCTGCTGGACATAGACGACTACGCCTCGCTGCTGGACTACCTTGACGGAGCCGGCCTGGAGCGGAAATTCCTCGATTTCGCGCTTCGGGAAGACAGAATCGCGCCTTCCGCATCAGAATGGAAGAGCGACAGACAGTACATCATGACCCAGGTGCGCGCGCTTGTGGGCCGCTACTCCCCGCTCGGCGACAACGCCTACTACCATCTCTTCCTGAAGACCGACGACGCGTTCAAGGCCGCGGAAGAAATATAAATCAGACGACCATGGAGGAAATTGTTCACGATCAGAAGCGCCGCCGCTTCCAGACTTCGGTCGAAGGACATACGGCATATGTCGAATACGACATCCATGACGGCATGCTGGACATACTGCACACCGTGGTGCCTCCGCCGGTAGAAGGCCGCGGCATCGCATCCGCCCTTGTCAGGCATGCCTTCGACTATGCCCTGCGGCAGGGACTGAAACCGGAAGCTACCTGCTCATATGCCAGGACATGGCTCGCAAGGCATCCAGAATATTGACAATATATGCTACAGAAAGGAACAAAGGCTCCGGACTTCGCCGGATACGACGAGAACGGAAATATGGTGAGACTCAGCGACTTCGCCGGTCGCAAACTCGTGCTGTACTTCTATCCCAAGGACAGCACGCCGGGATGCACCGCCGAGGCGTGCGACCTCAGGGACAACTACGAAAGATTCCTCGCTGCCGGATATGCAGTACTCGGAGTCAGCAGGGACTCGCAGGCCTCGCACCGGAAATTCATCGAAAAGTACTCGCTGCCCTTCCATCTGATCTCCGACACCGACTGCACGATTCTGAAGGCCTACGAAGCCTGGGGCCCGAAGAAGTTCATGGGCAGGGAGACTGTCGGTACGCTGCGCACGACCTATGTGATAGACGGCGACGGCACCATTCTCGATGCCATCGGGAAGGTGGACACCAAGAACCACAGCAGCCAGATTCTATAGGGGCGGCCGTTTCAGGAATGTCTCGGGCGGGTCTTGCGGAAGACTTTGCCGAGGGTGCGCTGAATAGTGCCTGACAGGATGATCACGGTGACGGCGGAGAGCACCAGCAGTATGCCGAAGCCCTCGCGCAGCGTGAAGTCCTCCCCGAACACCAGCGCTCCGATGCACACGGCGGTCAGCGGCTCCAGCGCTCCGAGCACGGAGGTAAGCGTGCCACCGATGTTCTGCACCGCGAGCACCAGGGTGATGTTGGA
>DVLC01000137.1 GCA_018715685.1 Candidatus Cryptobacteroides merdipullorum | reverse complement strand
TGGTTGGCGTGCACCAGCTTGGCGTTCAAGCCCAGGAAGAGGCAGGTTCTCCACATCGTCGTTGTAGTCGACGCTCTGGCGGCTGGCTTCGAAGCGCAGACCGGCGTTGAGCTGCCATTTCTCTCCGAGGTGCAGGTCGGTTTCCACGAACGCGGCGCCGATGAAGTTGCGGGCGTCGTACTGGTCTCTGGCGTACTGGTTTTTCCTGATGCTTATGAGGCCGTTGCTGACATTCTCGAAGTTCAGATATTCGTCCGGATTGTGGACATCCGTTATCTGCTCGTCAAGTTTCCTGAGATTGTAGTAGAATCTTGTGGACCTGAAGCTGCGGGTCTTGTCCTTTGCGGTGAGTCCGAAGCGCAGCCTGTCGTCTTTGCCGAAATCGTAGCTCGCCTTGATGTCGGCCACGAGTTCGTTTTCATCGAGGCTGCCGAAATATCTCTGGGTCTCCTGCTGGTTGAGATCGAAGAAGCGCAGCTGTCCGTCGGCTCCCCTGCGGTACATCACCTGCCTCCTGTCGGGTTCGTCGCTGGATGTGATGGAGTAGGACGCTCCCCAGTCGATGTCCCATGACCCGAGGTCGTGGTGTCCGGAGATCTGGTAGTTCTGGAGGGTGTAGATATGCGTCACCTGGTTGCTGCCTACGAGGTCGTAGGTTTCCTGATAGTCGAATCCCCTGCGGTCGAGGTGGGTGTCGCTCGCGTTGCGGGCGAAGAAGGCCGTGAAGCCGATGTTGTCGCTCTCCCTCAGGGTGTAGTCGATGTCCGCGAGGGCTGCTATGTCTATCTTCTGCTTATAGCTGTCGTAGTTGTAGTCGCTCTTGATGTTTCCTTCGGAACTGGCTTCGTAGGTTCTGTAGAATGCGTTCGTCATGGTCTCGTCGCCGGTCTTGATGCTTGCCGACGCGAGCACGCTGAGCGTCTGTCCTCCCAGCCTGAAATTCTTGCCGAGCCCTATGCCTCCGTTGAGGTCGGGAAGCGCTTTCCTGCCGTAGGTGCGGAAGCTTGTTCCGAATATGTCCCTGCTGCGCGAGTAATCCTCGAACTCGGAAGAACTCATCTCCCTGACGGCGGGGTCAAGTCTTGGCGTAAGGAAAAGGCTCCTGCCGTCCATTCGGTAGAAGTCGCCCGCAAGTGTGTGGAAGTATCCGCCGCTGGAGAAGGAAAGATTGAAGAAATCTTCGCTGTCGGCTCCCTCCTTGGTGCTGATGTCCACATGCGCTCCGGAGTAGTCGGCGAAGGAGCTGGCCTCGTAGACCTTGCTCACGGTGATGTTCTGGATTGTAGACGAAGGGAATATGTCGAGGGGGATCAGCTTGTTGTCGGGGTTCGGCGAGGCTATCGGCAGGCCGTTTAGAGTGGTGGTGCTGTATCGGTCGCCGAGTCCGCGCACTATCAGCTGGCCTGCGCCGGCGATGGAGATGCCCGATAGTTTGGCCACGCTTTCCTGGGCGTTGGAGATGCCCTTGATACTCATCTCCCTTGCACCCATGTTCTCGATGGCGAAACCGGAGGCTATGCGCTCGTTTTGCAGGGCCTGCAGGGATTCGAGGTTCTTCCTGGCCGTGACCACGGCATCCATCAGGGCCTCGTTGTCGGGTTCGAGATAGATTGTCAGTCCGTTCTCCCCGTATGCGAGCGAGGTGGGGTCTTCGGTTTCCACGGTACCGCTGCCGTCGGAATTTATGGTCACGTCGAGACTCAACGGCTTGTACCCTATATATGAGACTGACAGGTCGTAGCTCCCCGGGTCGAGGGGGAGAGTGTAGGCTCCGTCGAGGTCGGTGACGACTCCTTCGGTCGTCCCTTCGATGAGAATCGCCGCTCCGATGAGGGTCTCTCCTGTCACCAGGTCGACTATCTTGCCTTTGACTCCGTCTTCTGTTTCCAGCAGGTTTCCTGCCTGGAGTTTTGCTGTGGGAAATAAAAACAACGCTGCTGCGGCAGCAAAAGCTGTCAAAATCCTAACCATACTTCAAATCACTCGTTTTTCCGGGTGCAAAAGTACGGCGCGGTTGTAAACAGGATTTTAACGCTTTGATATGAAAATGTTAAATCTTGTTACGGCGGTATTACGGATTGGCGCTGTTTTTAACAGAAAATTAGTTTTTCGTACGGGATTTTTTCGTACGCATGTGCGCGCCCGCTTATTGGGGAGAGACTACCTGCGGCTGCGGAAGAAGTCGCTTACGAGGGCGGAACATTCTTCGGCGAGCACGCCTTCGCGGATTTCGGTCTTCGGATGCAGCAGGGAGGGGCTGAACAGGGAGTATCCGCGCTTCGGGTCATCGGCACCGTAGACCAATGCGCCCAGCTGTGCCCAGTTCAGCGCTCCGGCGCACATCGGACAGGGCTCCACGGTCACATATAAGGTGCAGTCGGTCAGATATTTGCCCCCGACGGCGGCGGTTGCGGCGGTCAGCGCGATCATTTCGGCGTGCGCGCTCGGGTCGTGCAGCCTTTCGGTCATGTTGTGTCCGCGGGAGATGATGCGTCCGCGGCAGACGACTACGGCGCCTATGGGTATCTCTCCCTCGGCTCCGGCCTGTGCCGCCTCCTTCAGCGCCTCGCGCATATATCTTTCGTCAAAGTCCATCGCTTTCGTCTTATGGCCTCACCGTCACCGCTGCCCCCGACTGTCGGGAAAAGCCTGCCGGTCTGTCAGACCAGTCTTTCAAGTATGTCGTTCCAGACCGTCTCCTTGCCGCGCTCGTTGAGTATCTCGTGCCGCATGCCCGGATAGAGGGTGCAGTCGGCGGAGGAGTAGCCGGCACGCTTCATCAGGCTGACCGCCTTCTCCATGTCCTTCTCGGAAATCATGCAGGGGTCGTCGGCTCCGGAGAGGAAGTGCACAGGGAGTCCGGGGTTCCTGACCTCCCATCCTTTCGGAGAGTAGCAGTCCTGCATGAGCCCCATCAGGTTGGAGAATCCGTTGGCCGTGAAGCGGAACTGGCAGAGAGGGTCGTTGTGGTATTCCTCAAGTATGTCCTTGTCGGAACATACCCATGCGCTGTGCCAGCCTTCGTTGCGGAAGGGTTTGTTGTAGCTGCCGAAACTGAGCTTCTGGAGCAGCGCGGGACGGTGCTTTTCGCCCCTGAACAGGGAGATGCAGCCGGCGAGGAAGCGTCCCGCTCCCTTGGCGGGATTGTCGCTCGGGGAGCCGACGACGAACAGGCTGTCGATCATGTCGTCATGACGCTTCGTGAAGGAGCGTACGGCCATCGACCCCATGCTGTGTCCGAGCAGATTGTGCTTCATGCCGGAGAAGTTGGCGGCGGTCCATTCCGCAACGGCCCCTATGTCCTCCACCATGGCCTTCCAGCCGCCTTTGTACATATAGCCGAGGTCTTCCGGTTCTTTCACGGAAGCTCCGTGTCCGCGGTGGTCGTGGATCACGCAGGTGCAGCCGTGCGCGGCGAGAAAATCCATGAAGGGGATGTATCTTTCCTTGTGCTCGCACATTCCGTGCACGATCTGGACGGTTCTCAACGGCGTTCCTTCGGCTTCGCGCACCAGCACGGACAGCTCCAGCCCGTCGGCCGGGGATTTGAGTCTCAGAGTTTCCATGAGTGCAAAAATATCAAGATTTTCCGTAAGTTTGCAGCCATGGAAGAATATATCTTGGCTCTCGACCAGGGCACCGGCAGTTCCAAGGCCGTGATATTCGATGTCGACGGCAGGCAGGTCTCGTGCTTCCAGCGTGAGACGACTCTCATTTACCCGAGACAGGGGTGGGTGGAGCAGAATGCTGTGAAGATCTGGCAGTCTGTCCGTTCGGTCCTGGCCGAGGCAGTCGCGAGCGTGCCGGAAGGTTCCGTGAAGGCTATAGGAGTGACCAATCAGCGCGAGACCACGATAGTCTGGGACGCATTGTCCGGAAGGCCTATCTGCAACGCGATAGTCTGGCAGGACCGGCGTACGGCCGATTACTGCGACAGACTCAAGGCCGACGGTCTTGAGGAGATGATAAGGAGCCGGACAGGACTGATCGCCGACGCCTATTTCAGCGCGACCAAGATACGCTGGATACTTGACAACGTGCCCGGAGCGCTCGCCAAGGCCAAAGCGGGAAGGCTGCGTTTCGGCACCATGGATTCGTGGCTCGTCTGGAACATGACCGGAGGGGAGAGGCACGTGACGGATGTCACGAACGCCTCGCGCACCATGCTGTTCAACATCAACACAATGCAGTGGGATCCTGAACTTCTCGCGCTTTTCGATATTCCCGAGTCGATGCTGCCGGAGGTGTGCGATTCTTCCGGAATAGTGGGAGAGACGGCCGTCTCCGGCAGGAAAATCCCCGTAGCCGGCATAATCGGCGACCAGCAGTCCGCGCTTTTCGGCCAGATGTGCGTGGAGGAGGGGGCGGTCAAGAACACCTATGGCACCGGCTGCTTCCTGCTCATGAACTGCGGGCACAGACCCGTGCTCTCCGAGAACAGGCTTCTGACGACCGTGGCCTGGAAGATAGGCGACAGGGTTGATTACGCGCTTGAGGGAAGCATCTTCGTGGCCGGAGCCGTGGTCCGCTGGCTGAGGGACGGGCTCGGCCTGATCAGAGAGTCCTCGGAGATAGAGGCGCTCGCCGCTTCGGTGCCCGACAGCGGGGGCGTGTATTTCGTGCCGGCCCTCACGGGCATGGGAGCA
Source organism: Candidatus Cryptobacteroides merdipullorum (assembly GCA_018715685.1). GTDB lineage: Bacteria > Bacteroidota > Bacteroidia > Bacteroidales > UBA932 > Cryptobacteroides > Cryptobacteroides merdipullorum. The sequence goes on along the minus strand of DVLC01000137.1, from coordinate 6,244 downwards.
CCCTACTGGGACCAGAACGCCCGCGGAGTCATAACGGGCCTTACTCTCGGCGTGACTGCCGCCCATATCGCGAGGGCCGCGCTCGAAGGCATCGCGTTCCAGACCATGGACGTGGTCGCGGCCATGGAGAGGGATGCCGGAATACTCATTTCCGAGCTCAAGGTCGACGGAGGCGCGTCGCGCAACGACCTGATGATGCAGTTCCAGGCCGATATCCTCGGTACGGAGGTCATACGCTCGTCTCTGACGGAGGTCACTGCTCTCGGAGCCGCCTACATGGCCGGTCTCGGAGCGGGACTGTGGAAGTCTGTCGAGGAGTTGAAGGGCCACTGGGAGTCCGGGAAGCGCTTCTGGCGCAGGGCTTCGGAGCGTCGGATGAACGAGGCGAGGGCCGCGTGGGCCGCCGCCGTCAGGAAGACGCTGGCGCAGTAGCCGCCCGTTCGCGGATACGGCCTTCCATATTAGAAGCTGTTTTATTGGCAAATTTCAAAACGGCTTCTTATGAAACTTCCGAAAAAAGTTTCATATTTGCCAGTTCCAAATTCTATACGGATGAAACTTTTCCTGATTGACGGACACGCGCTGATCTTCAAGATGTATTACGCCTTCCTCGGCAGACACATCGTGAACTCGCGCGGTGTCGACACCTCGATACTCTTCGGCTTCACCAAATATCTGCTGGAACTGATCGACAGGGAGAAGCCGACCCACTTGGCCGTGAGCTTCGATCCTCCCGGAGGCACCTTCCGCAACAGACTGTACCCGGAGTACAAGGCCAACCGTGCGGAGACGCCCCAGCTGGTCATCGACGCGCTCGAACCGCTGACGGAGATAGTCAGGGCCATGGACATCCCCGTGCTGATGATTCCCGGATACGAGGCCGACGACGTCATAGGTTCGGCCGCCGTCCGCTTCGCCGGCGAAGGTCTGGATGTCTACATGGTCACTCCGGACAAGGACTACGGACAGCTCGTCGCGCCGCATATCTGGCAGTACCGGCCCGGGAAGTCGGGAGCCGACAACGAGATTCTCGGAGTGAAGGAAGTCTGCGAAAAATGGAAGATTTCCTCTCCGGCCCAGGTGATCGACATTCTGACGCTCTGCGGCGATTCGTCCGACAATGTCCCCGGCGTGCAGGGGATAGGACCGGTCGGGGCGGCGAAACTGCTTTCGCAATATTCGAGCGTCGACGGCATATATGAGCATGTGGCCGAGCTCACACCGCGTCAGCGGCAGTTGTTCGAGGCGGCGGAGGACCATGTCGCGCTGTCCCGGGAGCTGGTCACCATAAAGACGGACATTCCCGTCGATGTCAGCGCGGACGACCTGCGCCTTTCGATCGTGCGTTCGCGGGAGCTGGAGTCACTGATGGACGAATATGAATTCCCTTCTCTCAAGCGTCTGCTGCTCAAACTTGCCGCCGAACCGTCCGGGGATGCCGCGGAACCGCGGAAGAAACTTCCCGAACCGCTTGCGGCGGCCCCCGGGGAGATTTCCGGGAAGCGTGTCGCCGTGAATCTCCGGTCCGGAAGACTGTATGCGGCCGTGGACGGCAGATGCGCCGTCGGAGCTCCCGAGGAATTCAGGACAATGCTCGAAGACTCCTCGACCGTGAAAGTCGGCGCCGGTCTCAAGGCCCAGATGAACGCTCTGGCGGCCATGGGGATTGAGCTGCGCGGCAGGTTGGAGGATGTCGGGCTCATACACTATCTCCTGAATCCCGAGAGCGGCCATGATCTTGAAAAGCTGATCAGAGGCTATCTCGGAGTGGATCTCTCCGACGGGGAGACGCAGGAGCCGGCCGGCCTTTTCGATGAGGTTCCCGAGGATGATGACCTCAGGAACAGGCTGGAGACATCCGCGCTTATTCCGCTTGCTGACATTCTGAACAGGGAGCTCGACGCCACCGAAGGGCTGCGCCGCCTGTATGACGAGATAGAGGAGCCGCTGCTGTCGGTGCTTTCGCGAATGGAGCGGACCGGCGTGAAGATCGACCTCGCTTCTCTCAGGGATTTCGCCGACGGCCTCAGGAAGGAGATGCTGGAAAAGGAGGCCGCCGTCAGGGAGCTTGCCGGAGATCCGGAGCTCAATGTGGCTTCGCCCAAGCAGATAGGCGTGCTGATATACGAAAAGATGAAGCTTGATCCGCGGGCTAAGAAGCCGAAGTCGGGAAACTGGCCGACCGACGAGAGGACGCTGCAGGAGCTGGCCGACCGCAGCCCCGTCATAGATCTGATACTTGACTACCGCGGTCTGCGCAAGCTGCTGTCGACCTACATCGAGCCCTTTGCGGGATATGTTTCTCCGGTGGACGGCAGGGTGCACACCACATTCAACCAGACTCTGACTTCGACCGGGCGCCTTTCGTCGTCGAACCCCAATCTGCAGAACATACCGGTGCGCAGCGACCAGGGGCGCGAAATCAGGCGGGCGTTCGTGCCGGACGGACCGGGCAGGGTCATGATGTCGGCCGACTATTCGCAGATAGAGCTCCGCATCATGGCGCATCTGAGCGCTGACGGGCATCTCGTGGCTGCGTTCAGGGCCGGTCAGGACATACATTCCGCCACTGCCGCGAAGATCTTCGGCGAGAGGCTTGAAGACGTGACTCCGGACCAGCGCAGGGTGGCCAAGACCGTGAACTTCGGAATCATGTACGGCATGTCCTCGTTCGGACTCAGTCAGAGGCTGCGCTGCACCCGTCAGGAGGCGAAGAAGATAATCGACGACTATTTCGCGACTTTCCCGTCGATCAGGGACTTCATTGACAGCACTCTCGCCAGGGCGAAGGAGAACGGCTTCGTCGAGACCATGTTCGGACGGCGCAGATACATTCCCGACCTCAACGCCAACAACGCCACGGTGCGCATGCTTGCGGAGCGCAACGCTGTGAACGCTCCGATCCAGGGGACGGCGGCCGACATCATCAAGCTGGCGATGAATCATGTCGACCGCAGGCTGCGCGAGGAAGGGCTGGAGTCCCGGATGGTGCTTCAGATTCACGATGAACTCCTGCTGGAGGTGCCCGAGGGAGAAATAGACGCGGTACGCCGTCTGCTCGTCTCCGAGATGGAGAATGTGATCACTTTGTCCGTTCCTTTGACCGTAGAATGCAATTATGGAAAAAACTGGCTTGAAGCACATTGACGAACTGGTGAGGAGGGCGATCATCGGCGACGGAGCCGCCTTCACCGAGCTTTGGGACACCAATATCGAGTCGCTGAAGGCATACCTCGCGAGCACCGTGATGAAGCAGTATGACACCTTCTACATCGACGACATCTGCTCGCGCAGTTTCGAGAAGGCCTTCCGCCAGATCGGAAGCTACGATCCTTCGCGCAGCCAGTTCTCGACCTGGCTCAAGGCCATAGCCCGCAACACTGCTCTGGATACGCTGGAGGCAGAGGAACGCACCAACAGGAAATTCGTGTCGATAGACGAAGGATCCGCGAGGGTGGCCGTGCTGGACAACATGGGCGACGGGGAGTCCACTCCGCTCGAGAGCATAATCAAGGACGAGGATGAAGAGAAGCTGGAGCACTACATCTGCGCCCTGCCCGATCTCTATCGGGAAATCGCCCGCAAGAGGCTCATAGAAGGGCTGCAGTACAAGGAGATAGCGGAGGAGACAGGCATGGCCCTGAATACCGTCCGTACCCGTATCCGCCGCGCGAAGGCGCTGATAGACAACATGAAAACAGACGAGGAGAATGATTGAGAACGATTACGCAAGGCTCGTGGAGCTGTACAGGGACTGGAACGCGAAGATCAATGTGATTTCGCGCAAGGACATCGACAATGTCTATGAGCACCATGTGCTCCATTCTCTTGCGATAGCCGAATATGTGAGGCGCTTCCATGGCGATGACGGTTGGAAGGCTGGTGAAAGCGTGCTGGACGTGGGGACAGGCGGCGGCTTTCCCGGAATACCGCTGGCCATGGAATTCCCTGCGATGAAATTCACCCTTTGCGATTCGATAGGCAAGAAGATTCTTGTCGCTCGTTCTGTGGCGGAGGCTCTCGGACTGGAGAATGTAAGCTGCGTGAACGCCAGGGCCGAGTCGGTGCCCGGGGAATTCGACTGGGTGGTGTCGCGCGCGGTCACCTCGCTGTCGAATTTCTATCCCTGGGTCAGGGGACGCTTCCGGCGGGGGATCATCTGCCTGAAGGGCGGCGACGTCGACTCCGAAATCGACGAGTTCTGTCTCAAATGCCGTGTCGGAACGGGCTGCGTGAGGAAGTGGAGCATATCCGAATGGCTTGAAAATGATTATTTCACAGAAAAATTTGTAATTGAAATCGGAAAAGATTACCTTTGTCCTCCCGTTTTTGAGAAAAATTAAAAAATAGAATAATGAAAAGGACATATCAACCTTCCAACCGCAAGAGAGTCAACAAGCATGGCTTTCGTGAGCGCATGAGCACCGCCAACGGACGCAGGGTTCTTGCTTCCCGTCGTGCTCACGGACGTAAGAAACTTACCGTCTCATCAGAGGACCGCTTCTAGTTCGCAGCAGTCCATAAAGATACGGAGCAGGCTGGCCTTCATTCGGGTCAGCCTGCTCCGCTTTGGGGCCTTGTCCGTATGCGCGGTCACCCCGGTGCCTCCGGTGTGCCGTCCACGGCAGTGAGCGGACGATGCGCAGCATCGGTGAAGCGTAGCGGAACCTCACCGGAGGCACCGGGGTGACCGCGCCATATTCGGCAATTATTTCCTATCTTTGTTAGAATTCAGTCACGCTGACACATGAACAATGAAAACGACTTCTCGCGGCTGGAACTCAGCGTCCCGGCCTGTAGAAACAACTATAGATATTTCCGCTCGCTGCTCAGGCCTGCGACGCGTCTGCTGGTGCTCGTGAAGGCCAACGCCTACGGCCACGGAGCCGTGGAGTTCGCCTCCATGCTGCAGGCGGAAGGCGCCGACTATCTGGCTGTGGCCCTGCCGGTCGAAGGCGTGGAGCTCAGGCGCAACGGAATATCGCTGCCGATACTCGTGCTCACGGCCGGAAGCGACTTCTTTCCCGAGATAATCGACTGCCGGCTCGAACCCGGAATCCCGAATCTCCAGACGCTCGAAGCCTTCTGTGCGATTCTCAGGAAACGCGGAATCAAGTCGTTCCCGGTCCATATCAAGCTCGACACCGGGATGCACCGCCTGGGATTCATGCCCTCCGAGCTGCCTGCGCTCGAGGAATTCCTGAAAGCCCACGACGAGGTGAAAGTCAGGTCAGTGTATTCGCATCTTGCCGCGTCCGAGGATCCGGCGGAGGACGACTTCACCCTCGGGCAGATACGGACCTTCGAAAGAGGCGCGGCGGAACTCGGAGCCGCAATCGGCTACAAACCCTTATGGCACATCCTCAATTCCGCGGGCATAGAGCGCTTCCCGCAGTACCAGTTCGACATGGTGCGTCTCGGAATCGGAATCTATGGCATCAGCGCCCTGCCCGGCGTGAAGCTCGAACCCGTGGCTTCGCTCAAGGTCAAGGTGCTGCAGGTCAAGAAACTCGGCCCCGGGGATACCGTGGGCTACGGGCGCAGGGGGCATGTACCCTCAGGAGGGATGGAGACGGCTACGATTCCCGTAGGGTACGCCGACGGAATCGACCGACGCCTCGGCTGCGGGGCTGCCAGCTTCAACGTGAACGGACACCGGGCGCCGACCGTCGGCAATATCTGCATGGACATGTGCATGCTCGATGTCACGGGTCTCGGAGTCAGAGTGGGGGACACAGTGACCGTTTTCGGCAAGGACCCCACGATAAGCGAACTGGCCCGCATACTCGGGACCATCCCCTACGAGATCCTGACATCGGTGCCGCACAGGATAGAAAGGATAATAGTCAAAAAATGATGTAGGTATGGAGACATTGGTCATCGTGCTGGCGGCCGTGGTGCTTGCCGCCCTGGTTTCGGTCATCGCCTGCCTGCGCAGGATGTCCGCTTTGAACGCGGAGAAAACGGCCGTGGCTGAAGAGAAGGCCGCTCTGGCGGGCGAGAACGCAGTGCTTTCTTCGAGACTGAAGTCTCAGGAGGAGACCTTCAGGGCGCTTGAAGAACAGAGGGCCGAAGCCCGGCTTCAGCTTGAAGAGGAGAGGAAAAAGGCTTTCGAGAGCCAGCGCAAGCAGATGGAGGAGTCTTTCAGGCTTCTTTCCGAGCAGAACAGTGCCGGGTTGCGCCGTCAGAACGCGGAGTCCATCACCGAACTGCTGAAGCCCATACAGGAGAAGTTCGGTGAGTT
>DVLC01000136.1 GCA_018715685.1 Candidatus Cryptobacteroides merdipullorum | reverse complement strand
CACGTCGCCGATTAGACCGTCCACATGGCTTTCACCCGCCTTTACGCCGTCGAAACTGCAATTCCTGAGCACGATGCCACTGATGTTCGTCCTGTCCTCAAGACCGCTGAACCAGAGAGCATAATCCGAGGAAGAGCAGCTTACATTTTCAAGCAGGACATTCCTGACCTCAGGATAGAAACCTCTGCGGGCATTCTCATTCCTCTCGTAATTCAGGTTGATCCGCAGCACGGCTTCACGGCACTGCCCGACTTCTACGTTGCGCACATAGATGTTCTCAATCAGGCCTCCGCGTGCCGTGGAAGTCTTTATACGTATCACGCGGTCGAGATTGGGAGAGTCCATGCGGCAGTTGTCGACATAGAGATTGCGGAATCCGCCGGAGATTTCCGAACCGATCACGACACCGCCGTGGCCGTCAGCCATGGTGCAGTTCCGCACGATGATGTTCTCGCTCGGTGTGTTCCATCTTCGACCGTCCTCGTTGCGCCCGCTCTTGATCGCTATGCAGTCGTCACCGGTGTCGAAAACACAGTCCTCGATCAGCACGTTTCGGCAGGACTCCGGATCGCAGCCGTCGCCGTTGGGCCCGTCGTTGACAATGGTCACACCCCTTACCGTCAGGTCGTCGCAGAAAAGCGGATGAATGACCCAGAAAGGAGAATTGAGCATTGTCACCCCTTCGATCAGCACCGTCTTGCAGCGGTAGAAATTGACGGTCTGGGGGCGAAGGCAGTCAGTTTCGTCGAAAACACGCTGCCCGACGGGAACATGGTTCTCCCCCATCTCAAGCAGCCTCAGGCGCGAAGCCTTCATCACGGGAGCCTCGGGGGAAGGACGGAAATCCCGGCGCTCTATCTCCCGCTGGCGCTTCCACCAGTTGTCAGGCCCGGCGCCGCCGTCGATGGTTCCCTTGCCGGTGATCGCGATGTTTGTCTCGCCATAGGCGTAGATCAACGGACGGGCGTTGTAGCAGTCAATCCCCTCCCAGCGGGTCAGCACAGCCGGCATATAGAGCGACACGTCAGGAACGAACTTGAGAGTCGCACCTTCGGAAACATGAAGATTCACATTGCTCTTCATCGTAATCGGCCCGGTGTAGAAAGTGCCTTCGGGAACGATGACAGTGCCGCCGCCCTGACGGCTGAGCTCCACGATAGCAAGATTGATGGCCTCGCCGGAAAGGTTAAGCGAATCACCGGCTACGGCACCGTATTCCGTGATGCTGACGCTGCGGTCGGGAAAGTCGACCTTGCTCATGCCGGCGACTATCCTGTCGGCCTCCGCCCACGGGCTTCCGGCTTCGGAGGCCGGGCCGCAGCCAGTGAATACGAGAGCCGCAGCCGCCGCACAAAGAAATATTCTACTGCTTGACTCCATTGATATAAGTGTCGATGATCGTAAGATTCTTGATCGCGGAGCTGTTCCACTCGGGAACCGGGGTCTCGACCTTCACGTTTTCGAAACGGATGTCGCTGAGAGTGAACTCGTCGTCCTTCGGAGTGATGTTGGCGAAACTCTTGCATTCGAGGTCCAGATTCTTGAATGTGATATGCTCGCCGTAGGAATGGGGGATGTCCTTGCGGTCCTTGAGGTCGAAGAACTGCCTCCAGGGTGCGGCGCTCAGAACGCAGCGGCAGCTGCCCTCGACACCGTCAATGGTGATGTACTCATAGCGCTGGGGCGTGTCGGGACGCATCTTGAGCTGAAGAAGGGTCTGCCCCTCCTCGACGCGGCAGTTGCGGACAAGGATGTTGTAGGCGTGTATGCACTCGCTTCCGCAGGTAATGCAGCTTCCGGTCGTGTGGTCGAAGAAGCAGTCCTCCACGAGAATGTTCATGTTGGGGCCGTTCATGGGATCCTGGTCCGCCCAGGGACCCTTGCCTCCCTTGAAGCACACGGCGTCGTCGTTGACGGTGATGCGGCAGCCTTTCACGAGAACGGTGGAGCATACGTCGAGGTCGATTCCGTCGGCGCTCGCGGACTTGATTGGAGCGATGGGAGAGAATATCCTCAGGTTGATGAACTTGATGCTGTCGGTCTTATAGGTATGGCAGGTCCAGAACGGCGAATTCTGAAGGGTCGCGTCAGCCACTATGACATTTTTGCTGTTGGATATGTGCACGAGACGCGGACGCTGCTCGTCCTTGTTGGTGCATTTGGGATTCCACTGGCGGCGCAGGCGGAAAGCCCTCCAGTAGGGACTGCCGTTGCCGTCGATGGTGCCGGGGCCGCTCAGGGTGAATCCGTCGAGACCGTCGACATTGATCAGCGCGGAGAAGTATTTGCATATCTCGCCCTCGATGCGGGTGTCGATTATCGGGAAATCATAGATAGAGTCGCTGCCGAGCAGGACCGCACCTCTCGAAAGGTACAGGTGGGTACCCTGCCTGAAGAAGAGAGCGCCGCTCTTGTATATTCCTTCAGGGATCACTACGACTCCGCCTCCGTCGGCCGCGGCCTTGTCGATGACGCTCTGGATGAGTTCGGTCTGGATCAGGTCAGGGTCGCTGATCGCGCCGTAGTCGGAAATCTTGTAGATCTTTCCGAGCTCTTCGGGAGCGGGAACGGTGGAATCAAGGAACCATTGTGAGACTTCGGTGCCGTCGGGGAAGAGCAGCGGCTGCTCCTTCACCCTCTTCGCATCCGCAGGCATGAGAATGCCGAGGGCAAGCATTGCCAAAAGAAATTTTTTCATTGCTGGTGAATATTGTTTTCGGTATTATTGGTTACTCTGGCGAAGTTAGAAAAAATATGAGAAACGGCAATTATTTCTTACCTTTGAAAGTTGAAAACTAAAACCAATATGAAAGCATTGACCGCACTATTTCTATCGCTGGCCCTTTCAGCCACGCTTTCAGCACAGCAGACTCAAACCCTCTATCTGTCAGGCACAGGACTGGACGACACCGTGACATGGCAGTTCCGCTGCTCCGCAGGGAACAACAGCGGCAAGTGGAGCGAAATCGAAGTGCCCTCGCAGTGGGAGCTGCAGGGCTACGGCGAGTATAACTACGGACGCAGGCTCGGCCCCGGCAGTGCGCCTCTCAACGAGTACGGCGAATACCGCTACAACTTCAAGGTTCCGGCCTCCTGGAAGGGCGGAGAAGTCAGGATAGTCTTCGAAGGCGTCATGACCGACACGGATGTCCGCATCAACGGAAAGTCCGCCGGCCCCGTGCATCAGGGCGGCTTCTACCGCTTCAGCTACGATGTCACGGATCTTCTGCGCTACGGCGGAAACAACAGGCTTGAGGTCACCGTGAAGAAGGAGTCCGACAACGCCTCCGTCAACAATGCCGAAAGGCATGCCGACTGGTGGAACTTCGGCGGCATCTACCGTCCGGTCTACCTGACGCGCACACCCGAGGAGCACATCGGACATGTGGCGATAGACGCGAGGGCGGACGGCACGATGACAGTCGACTGCGAATTCAGCAATGTTCCCTACGGTTCCCATATGGAATACGCATTGAAGCCCGTGGGAGGGGAATACGGACCCGTCCAGACAAGCGGCTCCTTCAGCGCGACCGGATCCGGATCCCGTCGCGACGCCCTCAGATGGAACGACATAAAGCCCTGGGACTGCGAACACCCCAACCTCTATGACCTCAGGATGACCCTTGTGGGCCCCGACGGAGAGCCTCTCCATGAAATCACCGAGAGAATCGGCTTCCGCACCGTGGAGTTCCGCCCCAAGGACGGCCTCTATGTAAACGGCACGAAGGTCGTGCTCAAGGGAATCAACCGCCACACCTTCCATCCTGAAGGCGGACGCTGCACCAGCAGGGAGATAAGCCTCCTGGACGCGGAACTCATCAAGCAGATGAACATGAACGCCGTGCGCTCGCACTACCCGCCCGACAAGCACTTCCTTGAAATCTGCGACTCGCTCGGACTCTTCTACCTTGACGAACTTGCAGGATGGCACGGCCGCTACGACGACGAAGTCGGACCGAAGCTCGTGGAGGAGATGGTCAGGCGCGACGTGAACCACCCCTGCATAATAATCTGGGACAACGGCAACGAGGGCGGATGGAACACCAATCTCGACCGCCTGTTCCATGAATTCGACCCCCAGAAGCGCCATGTGATTCACCCCTGGGCCGACTTCGACGATCTCGACACCCACCACTACCCCACCTACCTGACCGGCGTGTCCCGTTTCACCAACGGATACAAGGTGTTCATGCCGACCGAGTTCATGCACACCAATTCCGACCAGGGAGGCGGCGCCGGACTCGAGGACTTCTGGGCGAGCTGGAGCGCACATCCGCTGTTCGCGGGAGGCTTCATCTGGGCATACATCGATGAATCCGTGGTCCGCACCGACAAGGACGGCATACTCGACAACAATTTCGACATGGCCAACGACGGAGTAGTCGGACCCTACCGTGAGAAGGAGGGAAGCTTCTGGGCGATACGCAACATCTGGGCGCCCATACAGTTCGCGCAGCTCTACATCACCCCCTCGTTCGACGGGACCTTCTATGTCACGAACAAATATCTCTACACTAATCTCGACAGCTGCACCATGCAGTACAGGCTCAAGAAGATAGGCTCCCCCGCCGACGGAGCTGTCTCCACGGTCACGGCGAGCGGCGGGATAGAAATGCCCTCACTCGTCCCGAACACCACGGGAATAATGAAGATGGAGCTGCCTGAAGGATTCTTCGACAACGACCTGCTCGAACTCGAAGCCTTCGACGAATACGGAAAGAGCATCTGCACCTGGACCTGGCCCATACATTATGCCGGCGAATATTTCGCATCTCACTCACCGCTGGATGAAGGCGGACAGGCGGCGGCAATCAGCTCCGGCGACGGAGAAGTGACCCTTTCCGCCGCAGGCGTCGACGTGAGCTTCGACACCGCCACGGGCGAGCTCTCCGAAGTCAAGGTGGACGGAAAGACCTTCCCCTTCGGCGACATGAAGCCTGTGGGCATCAAGATGAATTTCACCGAAGGATACAGCCGCCAGGACGGCGAGGATGCGGTCTATGTCGCGAAGTATCTCGGGGCCGTGGATTCGATAGTCTGGAGAATGACTCCGGGCGGAAAGCTCGGAATGGACGTGGTGCTGCTCAACCGTGACAACGGAGGTGTGCGCGGCGGCTTCGACGACGGATTCATGGACACCGACGTCAAGGATCTCGGATTCAGCTTCAGCTATCCCGAGGAGAACGTGAAGGGCATGCAGTGGCTCGGACGCGGCCCCTACAGGGTATGGAAGAACCGCATAAGAGGTCACAACATAGACCTCTGGCAGAAGGACTGGAACAACACCATCACGGGCAAGCCCGTCAAAGGCATGCTCGAGTATCCCGAATTCAAGGGCTACCACGCCAACATCTACTGGGCCTCCATGCAGTCCGACGTCGCCCCTCTGACAATCTACAGCGAGGAGGACGGCCTCTTCCTCAAGGTCTACAGCCTCGATGAGGCCCCCGACTCACCCGCAAGGGTCTTCCCGGTGCTGCCCGAAGGCGACATTGCGCTGCTGCTCGACATCCAGGCCATCAAGAGCTTCAAGCCCATACACCAGCAGGGCCCCCACAGTCAGCCCGGCAACATACGCATCAAGTCAGGCGACGAAGGCCTGAAGATCAAGGTCTGGTTCGATTTCAGATAAACTTCACAAAACCGCTATATGAAAAGATTCCTGTTGTTTGCAACGCTTCTGTGCTCCCTGCTATGCCAGGCACAGACGAACTATGATTTCTCCAGACTCGAAATGGAGAAACTCGGCCGCGGCGTGGTAGCCGTAAGGCAAAGCCCCGAAGAGGTCTTCGTAAGCTGGAGATACCTCGGCGACGATCCTTCAAGAATCGCCTTCAATGTCTACCGCGACGGCAGACTGCTCAACGACAGTCCTATCAAGGACGTGTGCTGGTTCGTGGACACGAATTCCTCCTCCGACGCCGCCGTCTACGAAGTGCGGCCGGTTTCGGGAAAGGCCGCCGGAGGGAGCTTCACACTTCCCGCCAATGCTCCGGAGGGCTACCTTCCCATAGCCTTAGAGGCCCCGGCTCCGCAGACCATGCCTGACGGACAGGTCGCGACATATTCCCCCAACGACTGCTCGATAGGTGATGTCGACGGAGACGGCGAATATGAGATCTTCCTCAAATGGGATCCGTCCAACTCCCACGACAACGCCCACAGGGGCTACACCGGCACGGCCTTCATCGACTGCATGAAGCTCGATGGCACGAGACTCTGGAGAATCGACCTCGGGAGGAACATCCGTGCGGGAGCCCATTACACCCAGTTCATGGTCTATGACCTCGACGGTGACGGATGCGCGGAAATGGTGGCCAAGACTTCGGACGGCACCGTCGACGGCACCGGCAAGGTCATAGGCGACCCGAATGCGGACTACAGGGTCCACGAAGGGAACACAGGGCATATCATGTCAGGAAATGAATACCTCACTGTGTTCAACGGACGCACAGGCGCCGCCATGCAGACGGTCGAATATGTACCCGGCCGCGGGGAGCCCGGCATCTGGGGCGACAACAACGCCAACCGTTCCGAAAGGTACCTCGCGACGATAGCCTATCTTGACGGAGAACATCCCAGCGTGGTGATGTGCCGCGGCTACTACACAAGGGCCACGCTCGCCGCATGGGACTGGAACGGAAAGGAGCTCAAGCTGCGCTGGCTTTTCGACAGCAGCAGCGACCCCTCCCTCAAGGCCTACGAAGGCCAGGGCAACCACAACCTGCGCGCCGCTGACGTCGACGGTGACGGCTGCGACGAGATCATCTACGGCTCCTGCTGCATAGACAACGACGGAACCGGCCTCTACAGCAACGGATTCGGGCATGGCGACTCGATGCACCTCGGAGCCATGATCCCCGGTTCGGACGAACTCCAGGTATGGATAGGCCACGAGCAGCGCGGCGTCGGCTCCACTCTCACCGACGCGGCGACCGGAAAGCTTTACTGGCGCATACCTTCGAACACCGATGTAGGACGCTCGATGGCGGCCGACGTCGACCCCACCAATCCCGGATGGGAGATGTGGAGTTCGGCATCACGAAGCATGCGCGACTTCCGCGGTGACTCCATAGCCGTCAAGCCCGCATCGCAGAATTTCGCTGTATGGTGGGACGGAGACCTCTCCCGCGAACTGCTTGACGGCAACCACATCGACAAGTTCAACCCCGAGACCAGGCTCGTGGAGAATCTGGTCACCTTCGAGGGGGCGACAAGCAACAACGGCACCAAGTCCAACCCTGCGATTTCCGGAGATCTCCTCGGCGACTGGAGGGAGGAGGTGCTGCTGCGCGCCGAAGACAACAGCGAGCTGCGTCTCTATGTCAGCACCATGCCTACGGAATACCGTTTCCATACTTTCCTTGAAGATCCCGTCTACCGCACATCGATAGCCACGGAGAACGTATGCTACAACCAGCCGCCCGAGGTGGGATTCTATTTCGGAAGCGAACTCAACGGAAAATTCCGGGGAACTACGGTAAAGGGGCCGAAGGTCAAGCCTGCCGCAGTGCTTGAGGACGTGCTCCTGGACTCTGTTCTGTTCGAACAGCGCCCGAGGATGCCCAGGCCGAGAGGCCCGCAGATGCCACAGAGGCCTCTCGCACAGGACGAAAGCGTGGTTGACAATACTCCCGACTCGCTCGACCTCGCGAAGACCGCCCGTCCCGTGGCAGGCAGTTCGAGGAAGGGCGACAACCCCGTGCTCTTTCTCGTCGGCGACTCCACGATGAGGACCGGCACCCGCGGCAACGGCGACAACGGACAGTGGGGCTGGGGTTACTATGCGCACGAATTCTTCGACGAGGACAGGATAACGGTCGAGAACCACGCCCTCGGAGGCCTTTCAAGCCGCACATTCTACCGCATCTGGTGGCCCGACGTGATCAAGGGCGTGCGTCCTGGCGACTATGTGATCATACAGCTGGGACACAACGACAGCGGTCCCTACGACAGCGGAAGAGCCCGCGCGTCGATTCCCGGCACCGGAAGGGACAGCCTTGTGGTGACCATTGCGGAGACAGGGCGCAGCGAGGCTGTGCTCAGCTACGGCGAATACCTGCGCCGCTTCATCTCCGAGGTGCGTGCCAAGGGGGCGACTCCGATACTCTTCACCCTCACCCCGCGCGACCAGTGGGACGAGAACGGAAAAATCAGACGCAAGACCGACACCTTTGACAAGTGGATCAGAGAAATCGGAAAGGAGACCGGCACTCCGGTCGTAGACCTTGAGGACATAAGCGCAAGGAAACTGGAGAAATTCGGAGCATACAAGACCGGATACATGTTCTATCGGGACAATATCCACTCCAGCGCTTTCGGGGCAATGAACAACGCCCGCAGCGCAGCCGAAGGCATAGCCGCCTGCAGCGAATGCGACCTCAGGGACTATCTGCTTCCGCTTGAGCCCGAGACCCTCGACATCCGCAGGACTCCCGGCAGACCCGCCCTGATCGTGACCGGAGACAGCACTATACAGAACACCGACTCCGACCCTGACGGCATGTGGGGCTGGGGCAGCGTGCTCGACACCGTGTTCGACACCACACGCATCACTGTCTTCAACGCCGGAAAGGCCGGACGCAGCGCCCGCACCTTCCTCGACGAGGGACGCTGGGACAGGGTATACAACAGCATACAGCCCGGTGACTATGTGGTCATCCAGTTCGGACACAACGACATGGGCAACATCGACAAGAGGCCCTTCCGCGCCGAGCTGCCCGGCACTTCCGACGAGAGCAAGGTCTACTTCATGCCCGACAGGAGGATATATCAGGTCATCTATACCTACGGCTGGTATCTGCGCAAGTTCATAGGCGACGTGCGCGAGAAGGGCGGCATACCCATACTCCTGAGCATCACGCCGCGCAACGAATGGCCTGACGGCAAGATGGAGCGCCGCAACGACAGCTACGGCCAGTGGTGCCGCGAAGTCGTGGAGCAGACAGGAGTCGACTTCATCGACATGCACAACATCAGCGCCGACTACTTCGACTCGATAGGGCCCGAAGCGACGAAGGCATACTACAAGAACGACCACACCCACACCTCACGGCTCGGTGCGGAGCGTAACGCGGAATCCTTCGCAGAAGGCCTCAAGGCCGCCGGCCACCCGCTCGCAAATTATCTGAAATAAAATATTTATGAAACTGAAGACACTGATTTTATCCGTTCTCGGGCTGTGTTCGGCCTTCGGCCTGTCCGCCCAGGACACCGGATGGTACTCTCCGGTCACCGAAAACAAGCCTTTCGTCCGCTGGTGGTGGCTGGGCAGCGCCGTTGACAAGGAGGGTATCACATGGAACCTCGAACAGTTCGCCAAGGCGGGCATCGGAGGCTACGAAGTCACCCCTATCTACGGCGTGAAGGGCAACGAGACCAATGACATAGACTACCTCTCCCCCGAATGGATGGAGATGTACAAGTATCTGGTGTCGGAGTCCGAGAGGCTCGGGCTGGAATGCGACATGAACAACGGCACGGGCTGGCCGTTCGGCGGCCCGCAGATCAGCGCCGATATTGCGGCCCAGAAGATGAAGGTCACGGCTGACGGTGTAGAGTCCGTCCAGACCGGGCAGAAAGTCAAGAGAGCCGCCCCCGGAGGCGAGGGCTGGGTCATGGACCACTACAACCCCGAAGCCCTCAAGACCTATCTTGAGCGTTTCGACAAGGCTTTCGAAGAGAGCGGAGCCGACTGGCCCGACACCTGGTTCAACGACTCGTACGAGGTGTACGGAGCCGACTGGACTCCCGGCTTCCCTGAATACTTCAGGCAGAAGTACGGCTACGACATAGTGCCCTACCTGATGCAGAAACCCGAGAAGCCTTCCGGCAGAAACGCCGTGGCCGTGAAGCCCGAGCCTTCCAAGCTCAGCGACTACGACAGAGCCATCATGGACTACCGCGAATGCCTGGGCGACATGCTCATGGAGAATTTCATCGACCCCTGGATTGAGTGGTGCCACTCTCACGGCTCCCGCGTGCGCAACCAGTCGCACGGCTCGCCCGCCAACCTGCTCGACGTCTATGCAAAGGTGGACATTCCCGAATGCGAGACCTTCGGCCGCTCCGCCTTCGACATCCCCGGACTGAGGCAGGATCCCATAATCCGCCCCAACGACGGTGACATGGCGGTGCTCAAGTTCGCCTCTTCGGCAGCGCACGTAAGCGGCAAGAAATACACTTCCTGCGAGTCGCTGACCTGGCTTACGGAGCATTTCCGCACCTCGCTGAGCCAGTGCAAGCCCGAGCTTGACCAGGCGTTCGCGGCCGGAGTCAACCACATATATTTCCACGGTGCGCCCTATTCTCCCGCCGGAGCCGAATTCCCCGGATGGATGTTCTACGCGTCGATCAACATGTCCCCGACCGGTGGAATGTGGAAGGACGCCCCCGCGCTCTTCAAGTACATCGAGCGCTGCCAGGCCTTCCTGACCGCCGGCGAGCCCGATTCCGACTTCCTGCTCTACTTCCCCGTCTACGACATCTGGAGCACCCTGACCGACACTCCCTACATGATGTTCGACATCCACAGCATGGACAGGAAGATGCCCCAGGTCAAGGAGGCGATGAACGCGATCCTGTCCGCTGGATATGACGCCGACTACATCTCCGACACCCAGCTCCGCAATCTCGACATCACGAAACCGGTGATCGTTCCCGACTGCACCTACATGCCGGTAGAGACCGCCCGCAGGCTCGTGGAGCTTAAGGAGCAGGGAGTGCCCGTCTATTTCATCGGCAGCGTGCCCGAGGACGTGCCCGGACTCTACAATCTCGCCGAGAGGCGCAGGGAGTTCAGGAAAGTCGCACGCAAGTTCGGCAAGCCCGTCAGCATGGAGACGGCATTCGCAGGCGTGAAGCCCGAGGAGTTCAAGAGCAAAGAGGGCGGAGTCATGATACGCCGCACCAACGAATGCGGAGGATGGAACTATTTCGCCGCAATGCTCAAGGACAATGAGGTCGACGGATGGGTGAAGCTCGGAACTCCCGCCGTTTCGGCCATGCTCTACGACGCGATGACAGGCGAATCCGGCAAGGCCCAGCTGCGCACGGCAACCGACGGCTGCGCCGAGATAAGGCTCCAGCTTCTTCCGGGAGAATCCATCCTGATCAAGACCTTCCCTGAAGAGATTGACGCTCCGGCATGGAAGTATGTCGCCGTCGTAGGGGACGTGATTCCCGTGAACAGCGCATGGAACATAAGCTTCCCGGAAAGCGATCCCGCTATTCCCGGCAACCATTTCACCAACAAGGTGACCGACTGGACGAAGCTGGACATCCCCGAAGCGAAGATCAACCACGGCACCGCCCTCTACTCTTCGGCTGTCGCGATCACCGACCCCAAGGAGTATGACGACTGGATTCTCGATCTCGGCGACGTCAGGGAGAGCGCAAGGGTGTTCATCAACTGCGAGGAGGTCGGCACGGTATGGGCCGTTCCGTTCAGAATCAGCATAGGAGAATATCTGAAGCCCGGAATCAACCTCATCGACGTCTATGTCACGAACCTCCAGTCCAACAGAATCGCCGACTTCGACAGGCGCGGCGTGGAATGGAAGATATTCAAGGACGCCAACATCAGCACTCTGGGCGGCCCCGCATATTTCGGAGACTGGGCGACGGATTCTTCCGGACTCTGCTCCGAGGTGAACGTGATTCCGGTTGTCTACGATCTTCCCGCGAAGGACGAGGTGATCGCACAGGCCCGCAAGGTCAACGACTATTTCATGAACAAGTTCGGCGACCCGTCGAAGGTGGTTCCCTTCCCTTCACGCAACAGGGTCTATGACGGTAACATCTGGACCCGCGGAGTCTATTACGAAGGCTTGCTCGCGCTCAATGAGGTCGACCCCCAGCAGCGCTATCTCGACAACACGATGGAATGGGGAGACTACTACAAGTGGAACATGCGCAACGGACAGACTCTGACCCGCAACGCGGACAACTACTGCTGCAGCCAGGCCTACATCGACATGTACCGCATCTACAAGGAGCCCAAGATGATCGAGAACGTCGCGAAGTGCATGGAGAACATCCTCGCGAGCGAGGACGCAGTCAGCGACTGGGACTGGATAGACGCGATTCAGATGGGCATGCCCGTGCTTGTGAAGTACGGTCTCACCACCGGTCAGGACGCCTATCTCGAGAAGGCATGGGAGATGTACAAATGGTCCCGCGACCAGTTCTTCAACGAGAAGGACGGCCTGTGGTGGCGCGACGCCGACTTCTGTCCTCCCTACAAGACCCCCAACGGAAAGGAATGCTACTGGTCAAGAGGCAACGGATGGGTTGTGGCCGCTTATGTGCGCGTGCTTGAGGAACTGCCCGAAGACGCGGCGCACCGCGATGTCTACGAAGCCGACCTCAAGGCGATGTGCGAGGCCCTGCTGAAGGCCCAGAGGAGCGACGGAACCTGGAACTGCTCGCTCGCCGACCCCGACGACTTCGGAGGCCCCGAGGCCACCGGAACCTCGCTGTTCATCTACGGGTTCGCCTACGGAATCCGCACCGGTCTGCTCGACGCCGAAACCTATATGCCGGCTCTCGTAAAGGCCTGGAACGGCCTCAACAGGATATGCATCCACGACAACGGCTTCATCGGCTATTCACAGGGCTCCGGCAAGGAGCCCAAGGAGGCCCAGCCTGCGACTTACGACCGCATCCCCGATTTCGAGGACTTCGGCACGGGATGCTACCTGCTCGCGGCCAGCGAAGTGGCGAAACTGGTCGAATAGGTCCCACGCAGCCATTTTCAGGACACAGGATACTCCCGGCAGGCATTTTGCTGTCGGGAGTGTTTTTTTGCTCCCCGGGAAGAACCTCCGGAGGCGGTGTCGCCTGCGGAGAGGTTCCGCTACGCTCCATCGATGCTGCGCATCGCCCGCTCACTGCCGCGGGCGGCAAGCCTCTCCGCAGGCGACACCGCCTCCGGAC
>DVLC01000135.1 GCA_018715685.1 Candidatus Cryptobacteroides merdipullorum | reverse complement strand
CTCAGGGAATTGAGATAGATCAGCCTGCCTCTCCGCCCGCTTTCCTTCTGCGTGTTGACCCTCTTGCACACGTGCGAGTCGAAACCGACCCCGCCGATGTTGGCCATGTAGGCCGTCTTCCCTCCGCTGCTCTTGACGCGCATCACGTCCATGACCCCGCTTGATCTCCGGTGGATCATGTTCACGACCTCGGTAGTGTCGTTGGGCACTCCGAGCGAGCGAATCCAGTCGTTTCCGGATCCTATGGGAACCACGCCTATGAGAAATTCCTCGGTGGGCACACCGGTCGCCGCGCACCAGCGGCATATTCCGTTGAACACTTCGTGCAGCGAGCCGTCGCCTCCGACAGCTATGATCCTGCGGTATCCCTCGGCGGCGGCATGCTGGGCCAGCGCGGTGGCATGGCGCTTATGGTCGGTCATGGCGATGTCGCAGGGAATCCCGAGACGCTTGAGCCGGCGCTCGGCGGGAAGCCATTCGTACATGGTCTTGCCCGAACCTGCGCGGGGGTTCACAATGAAGAAATAGCAGTCACTTTTAGATTCTGTCATGTACACGCATTGTATATCCGGCAAAATTACCTTATAAAATTTATTTTAACAAAAACGCAAAATCCCCGGGCGGCTTTTCTATTAATATTTTTCTAAATTTGTAATCTGTGACAATAGTATGGGAAAAGTAATAGCAATAGCCAACCAGAAGGGCGGAGTGGGCAAGACCACCACCGCAATCAACCTTGCGGCGTCGCTTGCGGTGCTGGAGAAGAAGGTGCTGATAATAGACGCCGACCCGCAGGCCAACACCACCTCGGGATTGAATTTCTCGCCTGACAACGATGAGAAGCGCACGCTGTACGAGGCTATGATAGGCCGCATCGACATCTCTGACACGCTGATCCAGACCGAGGTCGACAACCTCCATATGATTCCCTCGCACATCAATCTCGTAGGCGCGGAGATAGAACTTCTTGAGGTCCCCGAAAGAGAGTCGGTAATGAAGAAGGCCATGGCCCCTGTCAGGGATGACTATGACTACATAATCATCGACTGCTCGCCTTCGCTGGGCCTCATCACCGTCAACTCGCTGACGGCCGCCGATTCAGTGATGATACCGGTCCAGCCCGAATTCTTCGCTCTGGAAGGCCTCGGCAAGCTGCTCCAGACCATCCGTCTCGTGCAGGGGGGAGTCAACCCGGCCCTTACCATCGAGGGCTTCGTGGTCACGATGTTCGACGGACGCACCAAGGTCCACACGCAGATACTGGCGGAACTGCGCGAGCACTTTCAGGAGCTCGTGTTCAAGACGGTGATACAGCGCAACATACGCCTGAGCGAGGCCCCCTCCCACGGCAAACCCATACTTCTGTACGACATCATGTGCAACGGCTCCAGCAATTACCTTAATCTTGCGAGAGAGGTGCTGGAACACAACGGAGAAACAATATGAGCAGAGAACCAAGAGGCCTCGGCAAAGGCTTGAGCGCGCTGCTGGGTGAGATACCCGACGCGGACCAGCTCCGCAAGCCCGTAGGCTATGTGAACAAGGAGATAGTAGGGACACGCGGACGGCAGGAGAACACCGCCGACATCCTGCGCATTCCCGTCGACATGATAGAACCCAATCCGTTCCAGCCCCGAAGCTCTTTCGACGAGGAGGCGCTTCAGGAACTCGCGGCATCCATCAGGACCCTCGGACTCATCCAGCCGATAACCGTAAGGCGGATCACCGACAACCGTTACCAGATAATCAGCGGCGAGAGACGCTACAAGGCGTGCCGGCTCGCGGGAATGACCACGGTGCCGGCCTACATCCGTGACGCCAACGACCAGGGCATGCTGGAGATGGCCATTGTGGAGAACGTCCAGAGGGAGAACCTCGACCCCATAGAGCTCGCACTCAGCTACCAGAGACTGCTCGACGAGTGCCGGCTCACCCAGGACCAGCTCGCCGAGAGGGTGGGGAAGAAGCGTGCGACCGTGGCCAACACCATCCGCCTGCTCAAGCTTCCGGCGAAGGTACAGCACGACATCAAGGTCGGTCTGCTAAGCGCCGGCCACGCCAAGGCCATCCTGAGCGTGGATGACCCCGAGGCGCAGGAACAGCTCTGCGATCTCGTGATACGGGACGGACTCTCGGTGCGCGAACTCGAAACTCTGGTGCGCAAGCTCCAGGTCAGCCCGGACAGCGTGCCTAAGAAGAAGGAGTCGGCGCCGCAGCAGCTCACCGACGACTATTACAGGCTCCTCGACCGTATAGGCAAATACTTCTCAAGCGAAATCTCCCTCAGGCGCAGCGCATCCGGGAAGGGGACGATGACCATACGCTTCAATTCCGACGAGGAGGTCAAGAACTTTGTGAAAGCATTGGAAGACAAGCAGTTCTGATGAAACTGAAACATCTCGCCATCATTGCGGCGCTGCTTGTGGCCGCATTCGACAGCCTTGAATGCCGTGCGCAGTTCAAGGAGGCGGCGTTCAACCAGCAATACAACTCCGACACCACTTCGACCGGGCAGAAGGACTCAGTCGACGTGATGTTCTCTTTCCGTGAATATTTCGGCGCCCTCGGACACAAGAACACGATGAAAATCGGAACCATGTTCGCCGGTTCGACCATATTCATCGGAGGCAATCAGATCTACAACCGCCAGTACTGGAAGCTGCCCATCGTCTACACTGCCATAGGAGGAAGTCTCGGCGCCGGGATATATCTCAACACGCACGGCAATCACGATGCCGCCAAATGGTGCTTCGTCGGAGCGGGAGTCGCATACTGGGCGACACTGATGGACGGCGTGATCAACTACAAGCCTTCGGATTATCCCCACGCCGGCAAGGCCACCCTCTACTCCCTGCTGGTGCCGGGACTCGGGCAGATATACAACAGGGAATATTGGAAAGTGCCGATATATCTCGGCCTCATGGGCTTCGGAATACACTATTATTTCGACTGCGCCCAAAACTTCGAGCGCTTCCGGTCGATATATCTCGAAGCCACGAATCCCGACGTGCAGTACAACGGACCCATTACCGCCCAGCAGGCCCAGTACTACAGGAATCTCTACCGGCGTTACCGTGACTATGCCCTGCTTGCCGTGGCCGCGGTGTATCTGCTGCAGATCATAGACGCCAACGTCTTTTCCTACATGCACAATTTCGAAGTCACCGACGACCTCTCGATGAACATGTCGCCGACCGTCATAATGCCGGACAACAACCAGCTGGCGTTCAACACTTCCGGCCAGATGCCGGCAATAGGATTGAGAATAGGTTTCAATTTCTGAAAATGAGAAAACTGACAATCAGCATACTTATGATCCTTCTGGGCTTGCAGACGCAGGCCCAGACTATTGCGGACTGGTTCCGCGGCCCGACCCGCAAGGAGCTCAGCGCCGAGAACGACAGACTCCGCGCCGGCATGGACTCCCTCCGTTTCCTCGTGGACAGCCTGGAGCGGAGCCGCAGCGAGATAGAGGCGGAGATGCTCGCGCTTCTTGAGGGGAACTCGCCTGAGGCCGACGCCGACGAACAAATGCCCGAATACACCCCGGAACAGACCGACAGCCTTCTCCATCTCTGGTACAGAAACTCCTTCTCGGGAGACTTCGACGCCATGGCGGAATACGACATGGACTCGGTCCGATTCGTGTCTGACATCCCGGACAGCGAGATAGAGCAGCGCCTCGTCGCCATGAACTCCTTCATATCGCTTCCCTACAACGATGTGGTCAAGAACTATATCATCCTGTATTCCGAGAAGATGCGCACGCAGATGGGCCGCATCATGGGCCTGAGCCAATACTATTTCCCTGTGTTCGAGGAGACATTCGTGCGCTACGGGCTGCCGCTTGAGCTCAAGTACATGGCCATAGTCGAATCCATGCTCAATCCCGTCGCCCGCTCGAGGGCCGGAGCCTGCGGAATGTGGCAGTTCATGTACAGCAC
>DVLC01000134.1 GCA_018715685.1 Candidatus Cryptobacteroides merdipullorum | reverse complement strand
TTCTTCTGAATAGGTTTCTATTACATAGAGTCTGAAGTTTTCTCTTACAAGATTCCCTCTGATGACCTCAACCGTACCTCCTAATTGCTTTCGGATATCTTCCTGTACAAGCGGCGTGGCAGTGGCGGTCGTCGCGAGAACAGGTGTGTTAGTGCCGATTTTTCTTACCAGGTTGATTATTTTCCTGAACGCCGGGCGGAAGTCATGGCCCCATACTGAGACAGTATGAGCTTCATCAATCACGACCATTGAAATTCTGATCCGGCCGGATATGACAGACTGCATCCACTCTCTGTTTTCTTGTCTTTCCGGTGTTATATAAAGTATTTTAAGCTCTCCGGCTTCCGCTCGCTGAAGGACGGACGCGTTTTCTTCGTCTGTCTGACCGGAATTGATACATCCGGAAGCAATGCCTTTCTGCATGAGCCCGTTTACCTGATCTCTCATCAGAGCGATGAGAGGTGAAAAGACGATAGTCACGCCGGAAAATAGAATGGCCGGGAACTGATAGCATAGTGATTTGCCGAATCCGGTGCGTTCTACCATTAGGATACGATGGTTGCCGTTCAGCAGTCTGGATATTGCCTTCCACTGCTCGTCATGGAAGTGGTCTAATCCGAAGGAGGATTTCAGTATTTTTTCCGCATCGTCCCTGTTCATTGTAGCAGTGTCATTATTTACAAAGATAGGTATAATTCATATTTGATTCTTTTCAGATATTTACAAAAAAGTGTTTTTCTGCTATGAAGCCATCAGTCATATTTCTGTCTTTGTTCGCCTCCTGCCTGCTTATGGGGCAGGAACTTGAGACGTATTCAGGTCAGTATATCCTGCGATCAGGGGAGATTCCGTTCGTCTGCCCGGACGGGCGGCGCCATGAAATCACATATCACTATTATACGGGTGCCGAGGGGCAGGCGGATATGGCACGGCGAATGCGAATATTCGGACGGGACATCGATAGTGTCGGGAAATTTTTCCGACGGTTTGAAACAGGGCCGGTGGACTTTGCGCTCTGAAAGTTCTGTAGGAGGAGAATGTCATTATTCGGACGGAGTCCTTGACGGCGCGTTCTTCCTGAATTTTACTGACGGGTATGGCGAATACATGGCTTCAGGGGAGTTCGACCGGGGGAGGCTTGCAGGGGAGATGCACATAAGCTCCGATGAAGAGACCTTCATTGCTGAATTTGACGGAGACGGGAAGCCTTCAGGAGTATGGAAGTATATTGTTTCCGGGGATATATTTCAGACCTTCTATGAATTCGACCGGGGATTTTTCGTTTCAGAGTCTGTCTACGACGATTCGAGGGGAGAAACGACCGTTCTCAACCAATATTCTCGCGATTCTGAAAATGTCTCGGAAGCAAGCGGGCTGGACGTGTTTCCCGCTTATGTCAATCTTTTTTTCAGCCAGTTGGGAGAGATGATGCCTTCATACAGGAATGTCGTGTTCTTATGTCAGGAGGACGAATCAAGGTCGGATGACGAGCGTGGTGAGTCAGACTTCCAATTGGTAGATGTTCAGCCGAGTTTCATGGGCAGAGATGCGAACGCCTTTTCTATGTGGGTGGCGCAGCATCTGCGATACCCGGCACTGGCGAAGAAGAACGGCGTTTCAGGTCACGTGATGTTGGAGTTTACGATAATGTCTGACGGCAGAGTTTCGAATGTACGAGTTCTTCGCGGAGTTGACCCTTTGCTGGATGCCGAAGCTGTCCGGGTGGTCTCAAGTTCACCCCGCTGGAAGCCCGGAATGAGCAGAGGGGAGGCTGTGAATGTGATTTATACTTTTCCGGTCATTTTCCAGTTGCAGTGAAAAAGCGACACATGTGTCAGGAAATTGCCGGTGCGCGATGAAAAATCATCACCGGAACTTGCCCCCCCCCGGAAAATTGTTTGTAACTTGCCGTGTCTGCACCTGAGAATGCAGGGTGTCTTTCTGTGTGACTTAAAAATTTATTGCAATGAAAAGGTTCATTTTTGTCCTTGCCGCCGCATTGACGATGTGCGGTGTCTGTGGATGTCAGAAAAACGAAGGTGGCGGAGACGGGAGCGTCCTCGAAACATCGTGGGACAAGGCCGTGGCCGAACATCCTTTCCTTGCGAATTTCCCGGAGTACGAGTATGATTTTCAGGGGAACTATTTCGAAGGGAGCGGATACGAGCAGTTCCAGGTCTGGGACAGAGCCGGTACTCAGGAAAAATTCGACGAGTATGTGGCGAAACTCACCGCATCCGGTTTTGCGACCGGCAGCAATGAAAACAAGTGGGAGAAACTGATCGGAGGAGAGGAGTACTCGGCCACAATGAATCCGTTTAGCGCCGGCAATGTGATCATCACTTTCATGGTGGAGGAGGAATAACGGCTCCCGTCGAGATTCCTTTCCGGCGGTGGGAAGCACAAGTTCTGCAATCCACCTGCGCGACACATATGTCTTCCATGAGCATGGAACGCCGATCGGTGTTCTATGCTCATGCGGTGACGGTGATATCTGAACATGACTTGAAATTGACAACTGAAAGCACGCTCCGGGGAGGCTGGTCCCAAATTTTTTGCCTCCCCGGAGCGTGCTTTCAGTTGTCGTTCAGAAGATCCGGAATCCTTTATTTCAACAGCCTGATAAGGTAGTCGCACTTCCCGGGATTGCCGAGAGTCTTGCTGAGGTCGCAGGAGAGCTTCACGCAGTCGCTCCATCTGCGCAGTTCGGTGATGCGGCCGCGGGTCAGCTTGATCACGATGTTCATCGGCTCGCAGCCCGTGATGTCGCAGGTCAGGAAGGTGCCCACGCCGTAGGAGTCCTGGACGCGGCCGTTGCAGAACTTGTGAATCGCTATGCACTTGTCAATGTCGAGCCCGTTGCTGTAGAGCACCTGCTTGGTCGCCGGGTCGATGCCCAGCGACTTGTACTTGGCGATGATCTTCTCGGTCTGCTCGAACTCGTCGCCGCTGTCGACGCGAAGGCCCTTGTACATCATGGCCATGCGCTTCGAGAGGTTCGAGAAGAACACTTCGTCGCCGAAGCAGTCGTAGAGGTAGAGCCCGTTGTCGCCGTCGTAGACATCGCTGAACTTCTTCATCACGTTGAAGTTGCATTCATTGACCCCGCTGACGTTCTCCTCGAAGCTGATGAGCTGGTGGGACATCGTTCCGAGCGGCACGCAGTCGTATTTCATTGCGAACCAGACATTGGAGGTGCCGGTGAACCTGCCGGGCCATTCCCGCGAGCCGGCAATCTCCTTCATCACTCGAATCACCATGTCCTGATGAGCGAAGCTGAAACGCCTGCGGGTGCCCATGTCGCCGAGAATCAGCCCGTTCTCGAGTATCTGCACGGTCTTCTCCCTCGCCCTCTTCTCCTCAAGCGCCGCGTCGTAGCGTCCGAAGTCGCCGCGCAGCCTGTGCATGAGCTCGGAGATGCAGGAGAGCAGAGGCATCTCCCACATTATCGTGGAGAACCACTTGCCCCTGATCACTATGCTCAGATGGCCTTCGGCATCCTGGCTGATGTCGACCTCCTCGGGGCGGAAACGGTAGCCGCGCAGGAAGATGAAGTACCAGAGAGGCAGGAAGATGCACCTGTGCTTGAGGAATTCTATCTCCTCGTCGGTGATGGTCACGTTCCTCATATGCTCCACCTGCTCGCGCAGCAGGTCGGCGAAACCTTCGGGATAGACTTCGTTGTTGCGGTCGAAGAAGGTATATTCGACTTCGGCGCGCGGGTAGGTCTCCAGTATGTAGTACTGGCAGGTGAAGGTGTAGAGGTCGTTGTCGGTGAAGTGCGTTATCAGTGGTTCCATGTGTGGAATTGGTTATGGTCCGTGTGAAGTGTTATTCTATTCCCTGGGCGCGCAGCAGAGCCTCCGGTTCGGGGTCGTGGCCGCGGAAATTACGGTAGAGCACCGATGCGGGTTCGGTGTCTCCCTTCGACAGGATGTTCTCCCTGAAAGAGCCGGCGACCTCCCTGCTGAAGATGCCTTTCTCCTTGAAGAGCGACCAGGCGTCGGCGGCGAGCACCTCGGCCCATTTGTAGGAATAGTAGCCTGCAGAATATCCTCCAGAGAAGATATGGCTGAACGAGGGTGAAAGACAGGTGCCTTCAGCCGCAGGGAGCACGAGCACATCCTTGGTGGCGTTCTTCTCGATTTCACCGACCGTCCCGGTGAGAGGCTCCGCCGTATCGTGCCATGCCATGTCGAGCAGTCCGAACTGGAGCTGGCGGACCTGCGCGTAGGCGACATTGTAGTTCTTGGATTCGGAGATTTTCGCTATGAGCTCGTCGGGAATCTCCTCGCCGGTCTCGTAATGCTTCGCGAAAGGCTTGAGATATTCAGGCTCGTAAGCCCAGTTCTCCATTATCTGTGAAGGCAGCTCCACGAAATCCCAGGCCACGCTCGTTCCCGTCTGTGAAGGATAGCGGCCCTCTGCGAGCATTCCGTGCAGGGAGTGGCCGAATTCATGAAGGAAGGTCGTGAGTTCGTAGTGGGTCAGCAGCGAAGGCGAGTTTTCGCCGGGCTTGCTGAAATTTGTCACGATGCTGACAATGGGCCTGCTCTCCACGCCGTCCCTGATGCTCTGCTCGCGGAAGCTGGTCATCCATGCGCCGCTGCGTTTTGTGGCGCGCGGGAAGAAGTCCGCATAGAACAGGGCCATGTGCCTTCCGGTGCTGTCGCAGACATCGTATACCTTCACGTCCTTGTTGTATCCGGGGATGTCGGTGCGGAGCGTGAACTGCAGGCCGTAGAGCCTGGTGGCGAGTCCGAAGACCGCGTCTATGCAGTTCTCAAGCCTGAAATACGGCTTGAGCTGTTCGTCGCTGATGGAGAAATGCGCCGTCTTGTATTTTTCCGACCAGTAGCTGAAATCCCACGGCTGCATCACGTTTTCGGAATAGCCGTTCTCGCGCGCATATTCATATATCCTTGCGACTTCGGCTCTGGCTGCCGGCAATGAGGGCCCCAGCAGACGTTCGAGAAGATTGTCGACATTCGCCACGCTTCCTGCCATCCTGTCCTCCACCACATAGTCGGCGTAGGTCTCGTAGCCGAGAAGCTTCGCCGTTTTCAGTCTGAGATCGGCTATCTTCAGACAGATGTCAGAGTTGTCATACTCCCCGCCGTAGGCGATGGAACCGTAGGCGAGATAGATGGTCTTTCTGAGATCGGCGCGGTCGCTGAACTTGATGAAAGCGGAGTAGCTGGGATATGAGAGGTCGAAGGTCCAGCCTTCCTGGCCGTTCTCTTTCGCGGCTTCTGCGGCCATGTCCCTGGCATACTGCGGCAGTCCGGCGAGATCAGCCTCGTCGGTGAGGTTGAGCTTGAACGCGTTGGTGGATGCGAGCGCGTTGTTGCTGAATTTCAGGCTCAGCAGCGACAGTTCCTCCTGATATTTGCTGTAGGTCTGCTTGTCCTCGGGCGAGAGGTTCGCTCCGTTGCGTGCGAAGGACTTGTAGGTCTCGTCCAGCAGCCTGTACTGGTCGGGTTCGAGTCCGAGA
This sequence comes from Candidatus Cryptobacteroides merdipullorum, assembly GCA_018715685.1. Taxonomy (GTDB): domain Bacteria; phylum Bacteroidota; class Bacteroidia; order Bacteroidales; family UBA932; genus Cryptobacteroides; species Cryptobacteroides merdipullorum. The sequence continues at coordinate 5,765 of DVLC01000134.1, read as the reverse complement.
GCGTCCCTGCGGTTCCAGAGTTCCTTGATGCGCCCGAAGAGCTTTTCGTTCAGAGAGACATACATCGAGTATTCGGTCATCATCGGGGAGATTGTCTCGGCGACGGCCTGCATTTCGGGAGTGGACTCCGCTTCGAGAAGGTTGTAGAATATCGAGGACACCCGGTCGAGCGTCGCGCCCGAGAACTCGAGCGCCTCGATCGTGTTGGCGAATGTGGGCGCGTCGGGATTCGAGCATATCGCGTCAATCTCGGCCTTGGCTTCGGCTATGCCTTTCTCGAAAGCGGGGAGATAGTGTTCTGTCTTGATTTTGTCGAACTGCGGCGCCCCGTAGGGAAGGGGCGACTCCGTAAGCAGGGGATTTTCCATTTTGCAAGAAGCTGTAAGGATCAGCGCGACGGCTGCGGCCGCGTGGATATGAGGTTTCATAAATTGTGATAATATCGGTTTGTGCAAAAGTAAGAAATTTTTCACTTTGTTGTCCCGGACCTTCTCCGTCCCGCAAATGTCGTAAGATGCCGCGTGGCGATGGCACATTTCTAAAAAGTTTTGATATATTTGCCTCCGGCATTTATACGGCTGCGCCTCGGCATAGCAAATACATTTGCTCTGCGCTCGGCTTCTGCGTATATTTGCGAACACTAATCAGGACACTGTACTAATAAAACTGATAATGTCACACAGCAAGTTTTCTGTCAAATATTGTGTACTTCTGCCCATAGTGCTGATAGTCACGATATTTCTATGGGCGGCCCCTCTGAGCTTCTTCGGAATCGACGCCCTCACCGTAGTCCAGCAGCGCATGATCGCGATCTTCGTGTTCGCGGCACTGATGTGGATGTTCGAGATCATCCCCAACTGGACGACGTCTCTTATTGTCATCGTCGTGATGCTTCTCACCGTGTCCGACAAAGGTATCCGGGCGTTCTGCGACCCGCAGTACGGGACTCTGATCGACTACAAGAGCATCATGGCGTCGTTCGCAGACCCCGTGGTGATGCTCTTCCTCGGAGGTTTCGTGCTCGCCATCGTCGCATCCAAGTACGGCATGGACGCCAAGCTGGCCAAGGTGCTTCTCGGACTTTTCGGCAAGAACCCGAAGTTCGTGCTTCTCGGATTCCTTCTGGTGATCAGCCTGTTCTCCATGTTCATGAGCAACACGGCCACCGCGGCCATGATGCTCGCGTTCCTGGCTCCCGTGCTCAAGGCCCTGCCCGACAATGAGACCGGACGTGTGGCTCTCGCCCTTTCGATCCCTATCGCCGCCAACCTCGGAGGAATGGGAACCCCTATCGGAACTCCTCCGAACGCCATAGCCCTCGGCGCCCTCGAAAGCGCCGGCTATTCCATAAGTTTCGTGGAGTGGATGGAGCATTTCGTACCCTACGTTATAGTCATGATTCTTTTCGCGTGGGTAGTGCTCATGCTCTTCTTCCCCTTCAAGTCCAAGAAGATAGAACTCCACATAGAGACCAGGAACGACAAGAAGACCTGGCGGACCTATGTCGCCTGGGGCACTTTCGTCGTGACCCTGCTGCTCTGGGTGACCGAGGCCGTCACGGGTATCAACTCCAACATCGTCGCACTGATTCCTCTCGCTGTATACACCTGCACCGGAGTCTTCGGCAAGGATGACATCAAGGAAATCAACTGGAGCGTGCTCTGGCTCGTTGCCGGAGGCTTTGCGCTCGGAACGGGACTCAACAAGACCGGACTTGCGGCGACGCTGATCAACGCGATACCTTTCAGCACCATGGACGTGGTGATCGTGATACTCATAGCCGGCGGCGTATGCTATGCGCTGTCGAACTTCATCAGCAACTCCGCCACGGCGGCACTTCTGGTGCCTATTCTGGTGGTTGTGGGCTCAGCGATGGCCGATCCGGCAGCCGCCAACCACGATCAGTTCATGCAGTTCGGCGGCATGGAGGCTCTCGTACCTTTCATCGCCGTCTGCGCCTCGCTTGCGATGATACTGCCGATTTCCACGCCTCCCAACGCCATCGCCTCATCCACGGGTCTCGTCAAGACCAAGGACATGGCCAAGGTGGGCATCATTATCGGAGTCTTCGGCTTCATCCTGGGCTATTTCATGCTGACCGAGTTCTTCCCGTTCGACAAGCTGGCCTGAATATGAATTACGGAAGCTGACCGCAAGGGTTCGTTCTGCAACCGCGGTCAGCTTCCTTATTGATAAAGTAGTGTAACAATTATTGTGTCATGAATCTTAAGAGAATTCTTGCAGCGTCAGCTGCGCTGCTGCTGTCACTTGCCGCCATGGCGGGAGAAAAAGACGGAAAGATCCAGCTTTACGGCTTCATCCGCACTTATGCTGCCTACGACTCGCGCGAGAGCCTTTCGAGCATCGAGGATCTGTTCTATTATATGCCCAAGGATCAGAATATGGTAGGGGAAAACGACCTCAATGCGGTCGGCTCCTTCCGCTTCGCCGCCCTGACCTCCCGTCTTGGAGTGGATGTCAAGGGATATGAGTTCGGCGGCTGGGACATGGGCGCCAAGATCGAGACCGATTTCTATGCCGGTGTGACCGGTGTCACGGGAACTGCCCAGCTGCGTCTGCGTCAGGCGTATGTGACTTTCGGCTATGATGACCTTTATTTCAAGGTCGGACAGGCATGGCATCCTCTTGCCGCCGATCAGCCTGACGTGCTCTCGCTAAATGCCGGCGCGCCTTTCAACCCGTTCAGCCGCACGCCGCTGTTCCTGGTCGGCTATGAGTTCGGGGATTTCTCCGTCGATCTTGCCGCCATCTGGCAGATGCAGTATACTTCCGCCGGCCCGGATCTCAGTACAGCTGACGGACATGTCTACGGGGTTGGATCTTCGGCCTCCGCCGACTATATCAAGTACGGCAAGACTCCCGAGATATATCTCGGAATCAACTACGACAACGACGGCTTCCTGGCGCGTCTCGGAGTGGACATGCTCTCGATAAAGCCACGGCATATCAATGCCGCCGGCGTGGCGCTGAGCGACCGCATCACTACCTTCAACCCTTACCTGTACCTGCAGTATTCCGACGACGATTTCACGGTGAAGGCCAAGACCGTCTTCGCGCAGGGCGGTGAGCACATGAACCTGAACGGCGGATATGCCGTGACTGCTTCGAGCATGGATAACGGCCTGCTTGATCCTTCTGCGAGCTGGAACTACACTCCGACGCGAAACTCGTCTTCATGGATCAGCCTCAAGTACGGCCGCGCGCTTCAGGGAGTGCTCTTCGTCGGCTATGTGAAGAATTTCGGTACCTCAGAGGAAATCGTCAGCCCTGACTACCTCTATTTCAGCAAGAACAGCTATTCCAACATGAACAGCATGTGGAGGGTGACTCCGACGGTTCTCTATAATCTCGGCAAGCTCACCTTCGGTCTGGAGTATGACATCACCGGCGTACAGTACGGCGACTTCGGAGGCGACGACGCCAAGTTCGGCCTCGCCACCGAGAATCTCCACTGGATCACGAACCACCGCGTCCAGGCCATGGTGAAGTTCACGTTCTGACGCTTCGGCGGGACGAGGAAACGGTTGTCTGCAATTGCCGCGAGGCAGGCTTTTCCCAAGCCATCGCCTGATGAGCGGCAGTTGCCGACAGCCGTTTTTCGCATAGGCTCCTGCAGCATGCTGGCACGGTGCCAGTCCAGTCCGGAAATGCCGTCCAGCCCCTGCGGATGAAATTATCTGTGCGCAGGCTCTCCGTGTAAATACTTAATTATAAACGGCCTGTGATTCATGCGTGCTCCCAAGTCGGTGTCCTTGAGGCGACTTGGGAGCATTAGGTCTCAGAAAAACGGCTTTCTGCGGGCCTGCAGGGCTGATTTTGCAAAACTTATCGCTCCCAAGTTTTTTCTGTTTGCCGGGGCGGCCGGTGCCATACATTGCAGGCCGAAGCCAAATCAGTATGTTGACATGCTCGAGACCGTTGAATTTTTCTTCCACATAGAAAGCAAACCAAACAGATCCCGGCGGATACTGAAATCAGCCGGGACCTGTTCTGTGCCGTTTTCAGCGAGACGCCTCGTGACGCCTCGTTATCGGCTTCTGTTCAATATCACGGATGAAGCCGCGGTCTCTTCGGGCGGGTAGGCGAATTCGTATACCGTGATGGATGAAGTCCTTTCGCCGAGAGCCTGGTCATAGCCGAAAGCGTAGGCGGTGTAGGGAGAGTCGTATGAGCCCAGATAGACCGTACTTGTGCCCACCCCTGTGAAGTATTCACAATAAGCGGCCTGGCTCTGGTAGGTGTCTGCGATCTGCTCCGGGGTCATTCCTTCGGTATATCTGTCCATGCTCGTGCCGAATACTATCAGGCAATAGGGCCTTTCAAGATCCGAAGGCGTGCAGACGAGCTTGTTCTTCTCGTTGAAGCTGAAAGTGAAGCTCATGTCTTCCTGCTCCTCTGCCGGCAAAGTACGGAATTCGACCTTGTAGAGGGTTCCGCTGTAGCTCACGATATTGTTCTCATCGGCAGAGAGGTCGAACGCGAACGCGTAATAGTTGGTGTCGCTGAGCAGCTTCTGGCCATAAGGGTCGGTTTCGAAGGATACTGATTCGTCGCTGTCCGACAATCCGAAGTAACTTGCGAAGCTGACGCCATAGTCCGCCAAGTCTGAACTTTCATATTCATTTTTCATCTGACGTACCAGTTCGTCCAGGAAAGCCTTGTCGTTGCCGAACGCATCGAGCTCCGCCTTGGGAATCACGCCTGTTGAATAGGTCTCTTCGATGAAGGTCTGCACATTCACGGTGACGGATGTGGCGGTGACATCGGCCACCGTGACCACCAGCCCGTCGCCTTCGAGGGCCGCATCCTGTATTACAACGAAGTCGACAGGTTCGGCGTCTCTGTAGCTCAGGCGTATGTTGCCGGTGCGTTCAGCTCCGTCGTTTGGCTTTACGGTGAAGCCCATATATCCGGACTGGACCGTCGTCATCTCTATCCAGTCGACATCGGGCTCGGCGGTGACATTCTCCCCGTCGCGCAGGTTCTCCACGCTGAACCTGACATATATGGGATCGGCGCTGCCCTGACGGACGACTTCGTAAGGCTGAGTCTCGCTTATCGTTATCACGGGCTTTCCCATGACATCCTGCTTCACGAGAACGGAAACATCCTCGGCTCCCTGAAACGAGATGACGATGTGTCCTTCGCGGGCTTCGTCGCCGTTGTTGCGCAGAACCCTGAAGTCGGTGTAGGCGGGGAATACGTCGGTGATCACGATCCAGTCCACATCGGCCGAAGCCTTCGGGGCGATGCCCGGCTGTCCGCCTTCAATCGTATAATATGCGGTGAGCACGTCCGATTCGTCGTTTTCATCGTTCCCCTGAGGGTCGGCGCTGGAGTCTCCTTGTTTGGCGATTATACACAAAGGCCCGGAGCCTGAGCTCCGGGCCTTCGTCGGGATGATCCGACTCGAACGGACGACCCCCACGTCCCGAACGTGGTGCGCTAACCAACTGCGCTACATCCCGATAGAAAAAATAAACTTGCCGTTAAGCAAGTTTATTGATATAGACTGCTAAACCGCTCTTGAGATTGGAGGCCTTGTTCTTATGGATGAGGCCGATCTTCGCGAGCTTGTCAATCATCGAGTAGACCTTGGGTGCGTTCTTCTCTGCGGTAGCCTTGTCGGTGGTGTTGCGCAGATCACGAATCGCATTCCTTGTTGTTTTTGCATAATACCTGTTATGCAGTCTGTGCCGTTCGTTCTGGCGATCGGCCTTCTTTGCTGATGCTGTATTTGCCAT
>DVLC01000133.1 GCA_018715685.1 Candidatus Cryptobacteroides merdipullorum | reverse complement strand
ATGGTGCACAACGGAATCGAGTACGGTGATATCCAGCTCATCTGCGAATGCTACCAGATCATGAAGGACGTGCTCGGAATGACCAACGAGGAGATGCACGAAGTCTTCGCCGAGTGGAACAAGGGCGACCTCGACAGCTACCTCATCGAGATCACCCGCGACATCCTTGCCAAGAAGGACGAGGATGGAAAGTATGTGCTCGACTATATCCTCGACACCGCCGGCCAGAAGGGAACCGGCAAGTGGACCGCGATCGCCGCTCTCGACAACGGAGTGCCCCTCACCCTGATAGGCGAGGCCGTGTTCGCGCGCTGCCTGTCCGCCCAGAAGGAGGAGCGCGTGGCCGCTTCCAAGATTCTCCAGGGACCTTCACCTGCCAGGTTCACCGGCGACCGCAAGGCCTTCCTCGAAGACCTGCACAAGGCTCTGTTCGCTTCCAAGGTGGTTTCCTACGCCCAGGGCTACACCCTGATGCGCGCCGCCGCCAAGGAGTACGGCTGGAACCTCAACTACGGCGGAATCGCCCTGATGTGGAGGGGCGGCTGCATCATCCGCAGCGTGTTCCTCGGCAAGATCAAGGAGGCGTTCGACAAGAATCCCGACATCGCCAACATCCTTCTCGACCCTTATTTCTGCGGCAAGCTCGCGGAGGCCCAGCAGGGATGGAGGAACGTGGTGGCCCAGGCCATCATGAACGGCGTTCCCGCACCCACCCTGAGCTCCGCCCTCGAGTATTATGACGGCTACAGGAGCGAGCGCCTGCCCGCCAACATGCTCCAGGCCCAGCGCGACTACTTCGGCGCCCACACCTACGAGCGTACCGACCGTCCCCGCGGAGAGTTCTTCCACACCAACTGGACAGGACACGGCGGAGATACCGTAGCAGGCACCTACATAGCATAGACATGTTCCGGCGGGGCCGCGTTTCAGGCGGTTCCGCCGGACATTTTCATTGAAACCAAAACAATCAGATATATGAAAATAGGAAAATATTCATTCGGAGTCGGCGACCGCTTCTCCCATGAGGGTGTCGCACAGCTCCAGGCCCTTCTCAAGGCCGAGAAGGAATTCGGCGTAAGCTTCGTCCCTGTCTGGAACAAGTCCAACCGCGAGCACCAGATCGTGCACACCGAGCCCATGGAGACCCGTCGCGAGGCCGACGCGGCCGTCAAGACTCTCGGTTATACCGGACAGTATTTCGTTGATGCCGACCACATCAACCTGACCAATGTCGACAGGTTCATCGAGGCTTCGGACTTCTTCACCCTCGACGTTGCCGACTATATCGGCAAGCCTGCCTCGAAGGAGGATGTCGACGCCTTCGTGGAGTCCAACAGGAAGTACATCGGCACCGTGAACATTCCCGGAATCGAGCCTTTCGAAGTGACCGAGGAGCAGGTGCGCGCAATCGCAGGACGCTATCTCTTCGCCTGCCAGGAGGCCGGACGAATCTACCGCCATATCGCGGAGAAGAAGGGTGCCGACAATTTCGTGACCGAGGTTTCCATGGACGAGGTCAACGACCCCCAGACTCCCGTGGAGATTCTCTTCATCCTCAGCGCGCTTGCGCAGGAGAAGGTCCCCGCCCAGACTTTCGCGCCCAAGTTCACCGGACGTTTCAACAAGGGAGTGGACTATCGCGGAGACATCCGCCAGTTCGAGAAGGAGTTCGAGGAGGACCTGCTCGTGATCGACTACGCCGTGAAGGAGTTCGGTCTCATGGACAATCTCAAGCTCAGCATCCATTCAGGCTCCGACAAGTTCTCCATCTACCCCATCATGGGCCGTCTGATCAGGAAGTACGACAAGGGCATCCACATCAAGACCGCCGGCACGACCTGGCTTGAGGAGAATATCGGACTCGCAGTTGCCGATCCCGAGGCGCTGAAGCTTGCCAAGAAGATCTATGTCAACGCGCTCGGACGCATGGAGGAGCTCACCGTTCCCTATGCTACCGTGATCGACGTCGACGTGAACTCCCTGCCTTCGCCCGAGACCGTGGAGAAGTGGGATGCCGACACCTACGCCCGCACCATGCGCCACAACCAGGACGATCCTCTCTACAATCCTTCGTTCCGCCAGCTCATCCATGTGAGCTACAAGATAGCCGCAGAGCTCGGTGACGAGTATTATCCGGCTCTCGAGAGGCACAGCGACGTGATTGCGCGCGAGGTCATCGAGAACATCTGCGACAGGCACATAAAGAGACTGTTTGACAAATAGAGGAGGAAGAGGAATGAAGTATTCTTTTGACGATCTCAAGGGACGCAACTGCGTCATCACCGGAGGATTCGGAATCCTCGGCATGGCTCTCACCAGGGGGCTCGCCGAGGCCGGTGTCAACCTTGCCGTAATCAGCCGCAGCAAGGACAATCCCGCAAGAGGAGAGGCTATAGCAAAGGAGTTCGGCGTGAAGTGCCTCGGCATCTCCGCCAGCACGCTCGACAAGGCCGCGCTTGAAGCGGCACGCGACGAAATCCACGAAAAGCTCGGGAAAATCGACATCCTGATCAACTGCGCCGGAGGCAATTCGCCCAAGGCTACCTGCCAGGTGGAGCAGATGACCAAGGACGACGATCTCGCCGACACCTTCTACGGCCTGGACATCGACGGCTTCCAGCAGGTGTACGACCTCAATTTCAAGGGCACCCTGCTCGCCACGATGGTCTTCACCACCGATATGATCGAGGCCGGAAAGGGCAATGTGCTCAACATCTCCTCGATGAATGCGATCCGCCCGCTCACCAAGATTCCCGCATATTCTGCCGCCAAGGGTTCCATCAACAATTTCACCCAGTGGTATGCGGTTCATGTGGCCGAACTCGGCATCAGGTGCAACGCGATCGCTCCCGGTTTCTTCCTCACGGACCAGAACCGCTTCCTGCTCACCGACGAGCAGACCGGCGAACTCAAGCCCAGAGGAAAGAAGATAATAGCAAATACTCCGACCCACAAGTTCGGTGAGCCGGAGGATCTGGTAGGTACCATGCTTTATCTGCTCAGTGACATTTCTTCGTTCGTCACCGGTATCGTCATCCCTGTGGACGGCGGATACAGCGCATTCGGAGGAGTCTAGAGAATGGTGATCTCCACTCCGGTGGAGGGAGCGATTCTCTTTATCAGGCCCTGGAGCACCGCTCCGGGGCCGAATTCTTTGAAGTTCACGGCTCCGTCGGCGATCATGTTCTTCACGGTCTGCGTCCATCTCACGGGAGAAGTGAGCTGCTTGAGCAGGTTGTCCTTGATCTTCACGGGATCAGTCTCGGGAAGAGCGGTCACATTCTGATAGATGGGGCATGCGGGCGCCTTGACCTCGGTCTTTTCTATGGCCTCGGCAAGCCTGACGCGGGCCGGTTCCATGAGAGGGGAGTGGAATGCTCCGCTCACGCTCAGGGGGAGGGCTCTCTTCGCCCCTGCGGCCTTGAGGAGTTCGCAGGCCTTTTCCACGGCTTCCTTCTCGCCTGAGATCACGACCTGTCCGTCGCTGTTGTAGTTGGCGGGTATCACGAGCCCTTCGACCGAGCCGCAGATCTCCTCGACCTTGCTGTCCGGCAGTCCGATGATGGCCGCCATGGTTCCGGGCTTCACTTCGCAGCATTTCTGCATCTCCTCGGCGCGCACGGCCACGAGCCTTAGCGCATCCTCGAAGGCCACGGCTCCGCACGCCACGAGGGCGGAGAATTCGCCGAGCGAGTGTCCGCCCGTCATGTCGGCGGCAGGAATGCCTTCGGCCGCGACGGCTGCGCACACGGAATGAAGGAACACGGCCGGCTGCGTCACCTTGGTCGCACGCAGGTCCTCGTCGCTTCCTTCGAACATTATGTCGGTGATTCTGAACCCGAGTATCTCATTGGCCTTGTCCATGAGTTCGCGGGCCTTCCCGCAGTTCTGATAGAGATCCTTGCCCATTCCTGAGAACTGGGCTCCCTGTCCGGGAAAAATGTATGCAGTCTTCATATCAATTTGGTTTTAGTAAATTCCGCCGCTAAATTACCTCAAAATTTCGTAACATCATAATTCCAAAAATTTCGTATCTTTGCAATCCGTGCGCCCCCTTAGTTTAATGGATAGAATTTAGGATTCCGGTTCCTACGATAGGCGTTCGATTCGCCTAGGGGGTACAAAATTTTCTTACTTTCCCGCGATGGACGAACTCAAGGAGATAAGGCAGCGCATCGACGGGATCGATGCCCAGATCGCCGCTCTCTTCGAACAGAGGATGCAGGCGAGCCGTGATGTAGTCGAATACAAGATGAAGCGCGGAATGGCGGTCTGCGATCCGGTCCGGGAGGCGGAACTTGTCAGGAAAAACTCCGAACTTGTCGGAGACGACACCGTGCGCGAGTATTACGTGAATTTCGAGAAGAACCTCATGGCCCTGTCCAGGCGTTTCCAGGAGAGGGTGATGAACGGACTCAAGGTCGCGTATGCCGGCGTGCCCGGAGCCTTCTCGGCCACTGCGGCCGCGAAGATGTTTCCCGGAGCGGAGCTCGTGCCATGCATGGACTTCGAGCAGGCATACTCTTCGTGTTCCTCAGGCGAAACGGATGTTGCGGTCCTGCCTCTCGAAAACAGTTCCGCAGGGGAGGTCGGAGCCGTCACGGATCTGCTGTTCTCCGGAGACCTGTTCGTGAACCAGGTGCTCGAGATAGAGGCCGTACAGAATCTTCTCGGCTGCGAGGGCGCCACGCCCGAGAGTGTCAGGGAGGTTGTCAGCCACCAGCAGGCTCTGTCGCAGTGCGCGGCCTACATCCATGACCACAAGTATCTTACCCACGAATACCCCAACACCGCTCTGGCGGCGCAGATGGTTGCCGAAAGGCGGGATCCGTCGGTAGCCGCCATCGCAAGCGCCGAATGCGCCGGACTTTACGGCCTCAGGGTCATAGAGCGCAACATCAACACCAGCGGAGTCAACACCACACGTTTCGGAGCTTTTTCCCGCGTGCTTTCGAGCGATGCCGGGAAACGCCGCATGGGCAGGCATTTCATCCTGACCTTCACGGCCAGGAACGAGGCCGGCTCGCTCGCCAAGGTGCTCAACATCATAGGCGCGCACGGCTACAACATGTGCAGCCTGCGGAGCCGCCCCATGAACGATCTGAAGTGGAACTATTATTTTTATATCGAACTCGACGGCAATGTCTACACGGAGGAGGGACGCAGCATGATCAATGAGCTGGGCACCCTCTGCGAGCGTTTCAAGCTGGCGGGTTCATTCTGATGACTGCATGAAGAATACCGTCGGAACCAGCGTACAGCTCACCGTATTCGGTGAAAGCCACGGGCCCGCGGTCGGTGTCGTGCTGGACGGTCTCGCCCCAGGCGTTCCGGTGGACGAGGCATTTGTCGCATCCTGGCTTTCGCGCCGCAGACCTTCCGGCAGAACCGACACCGCCCGTGCCGAGAAGGACGAGTTCCGCATCCTGAGCGGAGTGCATGAGGGGCATACGACAGGAACTCCCCTGACGATAGTCATTCCGAACACCGATGTGCGCAGGTCGGATTATTCCGCGACGGAGGACATCGCTCGACCTTCGCATGCCGATTTCAGCGCCCAGATGAAATATCACGGCTTTCAGGACAGGAGCGGAGGCGGACATTTCTCGGGAAGGGTGACGGCCGGAATCGTCGCGGCCGGAGCGATATGCCTCAAGGCTCTGGAGATTCGCGGAATTGCCGTGGGCACCCATATACTGAGCTGCGGCGGCGTGTCCGACATTCCTTTTTCGGATGACTGTGCCGGACAGATAAGGAGCCTGGAGGGGAAGTCTTTCCCTGTGCTGTCGGATGTCGGGACTGCGATGAAGGAGAAGATAGAGGCGGCCGGAGCCTGCGGGGATTCGATAGGAGGGGTCATACAGACCGCTGTCAGCGGAATGCCCGCCGGAGTCGGCGAACCCTGGTTCGATTCGCTCGAGGGCGTGATCTCCCGCGCCGTGTTCGCCATAGGCGGAATCAAGGGCATAGAATTCGGCCGCGGCTTCGCTTTCGGCAGCCTGCGCGGTTCCGAAGCCAATGACGCCTTCCGCATGCGCGACGGCAGGGTCGTCACTCTGACCAACAACAGCGGCGGAATCAACGGCGGCATCAGCAACGGCATGCCCATAGTGTTCGACATGGCCGTAAGGCCGACACCTTCCATCTCCATCCGCCAGCAGAGCGTGGACTATGTCCGCGGTGCCGACGCCGAGCTTCAGATAAGGGGAAGACATGACCCTGCGATAGTCAGGAGAATCTGCCCCGTAGTGACCTGCATGACTGCCGTGGTGCTCTGCGACCAGCTCGCCCTGCGCTTCGGTACAGACTGGCTCGCCCCCTAATCCTGCGGCGTATGGAATTCCTTACTCCTGACAAGAAGATTCTGATCGTGGGCCTCGGCCTCATAGGCGGCTCGTATGCAGATGCGCTTGCTGCCGCCGGATATGAGGTAGGGGCGCTGGAGCCGCGCAGGTCCTCTCTGGACTACGCCCTTGAGAAAGGCATCATACGCCACGGTCGCACCGAGGTCGCCGAAGATTATGTCTCGTCGTTCGACCTGGTGGTCTTCGCGCTTTACCCTCATGTGTTCGAAGCCTGGATAGGAGATTACGGCCATTGTCTGCGCAGCGGTTCCATCGTGACCGATGTCACCGGGGTGAAAGGCGGTCTCGTTGAGAGGATTCAGGAGATGCTGGGAGACCGGCTTGAATTCGTGCCGGCTCATCCCATGGCCGGAAGGGAGGTGTACGGGGTGGAGAACAGCGACAGGAACATCTTCCGCGGCGCGAATTTCATCATCACTCCGACCGTGCGCAATACTGTGAGGGGCATCGGGCTCGTGAGGGAACTCGCCGCCTCGCTGGGCTTCGGGAGCATAGCGGAACTGAGTCCGGAGGAGCACGACGAGATGGTCGCCTTTCTTTCGCAGCTCACGCACTGCATCGCGGTGTCGCTGATGGACTGCCGCGAGTGCTCGCATTTCGCGGCGTACACCGGAGACTCTTTCCGGGATCTTACGAGGATAGCCAGGATAAACGAGGACATGTGGACGGAACTTTTCCTGGAGAACAGACCCGCCCTGCTTTCGCAGATGGACCTTTTCGCGGCCAAGTTCAGTGAACTTCGCGAGGCTCTGGAGAACGCGGACACGGACACCATGAAGGAGATGATGCGTCTGTCGACACTCAGACGCGCAAATTTTGACAAGATATGAACATGGTTTTCAAGCGCAAGCTCATCATCCCGCAGGAAATAAAGGAGATGTATCCGATTTCCGAAGAGGGGGAGCTGGCGAAGAAGAGAAATGACGAGAACATACGCGAGATATTCACCGGCGAGAGCGACAGGCTTCTGCTGGTGATCGGCCCGTGCTCCGCCGACCGCGAGGACGCAGTGATCGACTATATCTCGCGTCTGCGCGGGGTGCAGGAGAAGGTTGCCGACAAGATAGTGATAGTCCCGCGCATATATACGAACAAGCCTCGCACTACCGGCGCGGGCTACAAGGGCATGCTGCACCAGCCCGACCCGCAGGCCGCGTCCGACATGCTCCGGGGGCTCATAGCGATAAGGAAGATGCACATGAGGGCTCTCAACGAGACAGGTTTCTCCTGCGCCGACGAGATGCTCTATCCTGAGAACCACAAATATCTGTCGGACCTGCTGTCGTATGTGGCTGTCGGCGCGCGTTCGGTGGAAAACCAGCAGCACAGACTGACCGCGAGCGGCATAGACGTGCCTGTCGGGATGAAGAATCCTACCGGAGGCAATCTGTCAGTAATGATGAACGCGCTCAAGGCCGCCCAGAGCCCGCACACCTTCATCTACCGCAACTGGGAGGTCGAGAGCAAGGGGAATCCGCTCTCGCACGCGATTCTGCGCGGATATGTGGACTCCCGCGGCAATTCGCACCCCAACTATCATTACGAGGATCTGGAGCTCCTGAACGAGCTTTATGCTACGGCGGGTCTTCAGAACCCTGCCGTGATCGTGGACACGAATCACTCGAATTCCGGCAAGAAATACCTGGAGCAGATTCGCATAGCCAAGGAGGTGCTTCACAGCACGCGTCACAATCCGGATATCTTCAGGCTCGTCAAGGGTCTGATGATTGAGTCGTATATCGAGGACGGCAGCCAGAAGGCCGGCGACGGCGTATACGGCTGTTCGATCACCGATCCCTGTCTCGGCTGGGAGAAGACCGAACGCCTGATCTACGAGCTCGCCGATCTGCGATAGCCTCTTTCCGTTTTGTATGCTGCGGCAGGCGCTTGCCGCTCTCGAGGCGATTGAGAGCGGAGAGCCTCTCGCGCAGCAAGCGCCCTCCGCAGCGCATGGCCACCGCATGTCAGCATAGTTGCAGCATATCCGGACAGACAATCCCCCTGCGGCAGGCGAAAGATTTGGGAAAAGCCTGCCGCAGGGGGATTGTCTGTCCGTTGGTTTATCTGATTATTTAGCCTGTTCCTTTTCTGCGGCCTTGCCGGTATAGAGGAAACGCTTGATCTTGTGGGTGGCAGTCTTGGTGAACGGCTCCTTCTGGACTTCGACCGAGCGGATCTTCATGAACTTGCTGACCCTCGCGTTCACGAATTCGAGAATGGCCTTCTTGCGGGCCTCAAGATCTTCGATGAACTTGTCCTTGCCTTCGAGCTGCCAGTCAATCACATTGTCGTTGAACTGCACGAGCGCCACGAGCTGGCCGTCCCGCTCTATCACCAGCGATTCGGAGATGCCGTCCATGCTGTTGATAACGTTTTCTATCTCTTCGGGGTAGATGTTCTCTCCGGAAGCGCCGACAATCAGGCTTCCGAGCCGTCCTCTCACGAAATAGCGCCCTTTTCTGTCGCAGCATGCAAGGTCTCCGGTGCGGAACCATCCGTCCTGGCTCAGCACGGACAGCGTCCTGTCGTAGTCCTTGTAGTAGCCGAGCATCACGTTGGGGCCTTTGACGGTGATTTCCCCTTCGCCTGTCTCGGGGTTTATGTCGTTGAGCCTTACCTGTATTCCGGGAACCGCCCTGCCTGTCGATCCGACGGCGGTCTTCCGCGGGGGAGCGGCGCAGATCAGCGGGGCCGTCTCCGTGAGCCCGTAGCCTATGGCATAGGGGAAGCCCGTCTTCTTGAGGAAGGCTTCGACCGTCGTGTCGAGCTTCGCTCCTCCTATTCCGAAGAATTTCAGCCGTCCGCCGAAGGTCTTGCGGAGTTTTATGCCTATCAGCATATAGAGCAGCCAGGCCATGTCCTTCTGCAGGAACTGCAGGAACTTGCTGCCGTTGATGGCCGGTATGACGCTGCTCTTGTAGATCTTCTCGATGATCAGGGGCACGGAAAGCATGGCCGTGGGCCGTATCTGCTTCAGCGTGGCGAGCAGAATCGTAGGCGTGGGCACCTTCTGGAGATACGCGACCCTCGCTCCCATGGCGAAGGGATAGAGCATGCCTATGCTCAGCTCGTAGGTGTGCGCCATCGGGAGTATGGACAGGAACACGTCCTTCCTGCTTATCCTGAAACTGTACCATGAGCTCAGCACGTTGAAGCAGAAGTTGCGGTGGCTGAGCATCACGCCCTTGGCGTTGCCCGTGGTGCCTGAGGTATAGAGTATGGCCGCGATGTCGAGCGGAGTCGGCACGCTTACCTTGCCGTCACAGGTGTAGGACTCGCCTATGGCCTTGATGAAACTGAAATCTTCAATGTCGATGACCAGATTGAGACGCTTCACCGTCTCCTCGCTGAGTTTGCCGAGCTGCTTCTTCGAGATGAAGATAGCCTTGGCCTCGGAGTGGGCGAGGATGTTCTCCACTTCGTCGTGAGAGAGATCCGGCAGCATGGGCACGGCGATGCGCCCGAAGGCCGTGACGGCGAAGAAGGCTATGCTCCAGTTGGGCATGTTCTCCGAGAGAATCGCGACCTTGTCGCTCGCGCCTATGCCGAAATTGGAAAGTATTCTCGAAATGTTGTCGCAACAGTCCTTGAACTGGGAATATGTGTATTTCTGGCCCCCGCTCGCGAATTCCGACGCGGTTCTTCTCGCGTATGCAGAAGTCGCGAAATCGTAGAGTTCCGTAAGAGTGCTGAAAACCGGCTTCATCCTGAAGTATTATTGATGTGAATCCTGATGCAGCTTTCTGTAGGCTGCGAGCCCCTCCGCGAACACGTGCAGGGCTTTCTCGAGTTCGGGGACTTCGAGCACATATGCTATGCGCACATGGTTCTTTCCTGCTCCCGCTGTCTTGTAGAACGACTGCGCCGGAGTGACCATGGTCGTCTGTCCGTCAAGACGGAAGTCGGTGAGCATCCATTTCGCGAAGTCTTCGGCGTCGTCGACCGGCAGTTCGGCCACAGTATAGAAGGCTCCATAGGGTACGGGCGCGTAGACGCCCGGAATCTCGTTGATGAGCCTCAGCGCGCAGTCCCTGCGGCGTATGTATTCTTCCCTGACCTCGCTGAAATATTCCTGGGGAGTGTCGAGCGCTCCGATGGCGGCATACTGGCCGAACACTGGAGGGCACAGGCGTGACTGGGCGTATTTCATCGCCGCGGCCATCACGTCCTTGTTGTGGGATACGATGCATCCTATCCTGGCGCCGCAGAGGTTGTAGCGCTTTGAGACAGAGTCCACGAGAATCACGTTCTGTTCGCATCCGGGGATGTTCATGGCCGAGAAATGCGGCTCGTCGGTGTAGCAGAACTCCCTGTAGACCTCGTCGGAAATCAGGAACAGGTCGTGCCTGCGGCAGAATTCTCCGATGGCTATCATCTCGCTGCGGCTGAAGAGTTTGCCAGAGGGGTTGCAGGGATTGCTGAGCAGCACGGCGCGGGTCCTCCCGTTCACGAGCTTCTCGAACTCCGATATGTCCGGAACAGCGAAACCGTGATGTATGTCGGTGGGCACGGCCCTGAGGGTTATGCCGTTCAGGTACGCGAAGGTCTGGTAGTTCGTGTAGTAGGGTTCGATCACGATTATCTCGTCACCCTCGTCGGCGACTATCTGCATCGCGTTGGCGAAGGCCTCGCTTCCCGCTACCTCGACCAGCAGCTCGCTGACCTCGATGTCTATGCCTATTTTCCTGTAGTATTTCTCCACCAGCCCTTTGCGGAGCTCCATCAATCCGGCCGAATTGGTGTAGGAGAGGTGATGCAGTCTCCTGCACGCGTCCGCCACGGCATTGAATGCGCAGTCCGGAGACTTTATGTCAGGAGCGCCGACATTCAGGTGATAGACTTTCACGCCTTCCGCCTTTGCCGCGTCGGCGAGCGGAACAAGCTTTCTGATTGCCGATGCCGGCATCAGACGGGATTTTTCGGAAATAG
The DNA here is from genome assembly GCA_018715685.1 of Candidatus Cryptobacteroides merdipullorum. Lineage (GTDB taxonomy): Bacteria > Bacteroidota > Bacteroidia > Bacteroidales > UBA932 > Cryptobacteroides > Cryptobacteroides merdipullorum. The sequence goes on along the minus strand of DVLC01000133.1, from coordinate 23,768 downwards.
TAAGGGACATGGCGAAAAATTATATATCACACAAATTTATCCAATAAGGAATATAAATCAAAATCCGGGCCCGCCGTCCGTCAGTCCTGCGGAAAGTCGAGCTCGACGGCTTCGAGCACGGGTTCTTCGGACATCTGTTTCGGATTGGTGCCCATTAAGCCCTGAGGCACTTCCATCCCAAGACGGCCGAAAAGCTGTTCCCAGTAGACCGGCATCTCTCCGGCGGAGTTCTCGAAGTTCATCGGTGACTCGCTGAAGATGTATCCGCCGTCCGGCGTCACATAGCTGTCTCGGACAAGTTCGGAGCAGTATTTGGCCCCGTTGCCCGGCAGGAAGGCGGAGTCATAGGGCTGCCCGAGGAATTTCTTCGCGTTCTCCACGAAACTCTGCGCCTGACTGTCGTCCTTGAGCCTCATGACCTTGAATGTCGGGTATGAGCCGTCGCGGAGCGTGAAGTCGGTCAGGAAGGTGTCGAGCGGATGTCTGTCCACTCCGTGGGCGATTGTCGCGTCGATGATCCATACACTGTCCTGCCTCACTTCGGCTATCGCGACATGTATGATGTTGAGGCTGTCGGCTTCTCCTGTGGCTTCGCCGATGGCCGAGGCCATCGAATCGCTGTCAAGACTGTAGTCGGCGGGGATGCCGACGAAGATCAGGTCTCCTGTCCTGAGCTGCGCCGCCTCTTCCCCTGAGGGGCGCTGGGCGCAGCCTGCGACTGCTATCGCCGCCAGGGCTGCCGTGATGATTCCGGAAAGATTCATATCCCGCAAAGATAGCAAGAAGTCCTTTCATAAAAAAGGTGGACGGCCTTGTAGTCGCCCACCTCAATATGGTCTGATCGGATATCCGATTAATCGTCGATTTCTCTGTACTTGTCAAGAGCCTTCTCAAGCTTGGTCTCGTTCTCCGCGTGGACTACCGCGCGACGGGCCTTGAGAGTTTCGGAAAATCTGTAGGCAAGAGCCGCAACGGCTACAAAGGCGATGATGTAAAGTGCGTACATGTCTTCTATAAGGTTTGTTTGACCTTGCAAAGGTACGAACCGCCCCGCATGCCGCCAAGCTTTAGCTACGCTTTGTTCCGATTGCCGCCTTAAGCGAAATCTATAGTCCTATCGGAAAAAGCGAATGCCGCTATCAGATAAAGAACAGTATCAGCATCTGCGCGAGCAGCACCCTGAAGAACATGGTCAGAGGGTAGACGGTGGCGTAACCCACGGCCGAGTGGTCGCTGTTCTTGTCCTGCTCTCCGGCGTAGGCGAGTGCGGGCGGATTGGTGCATGAGCCTGCGAGCACGCCGATCAGAGTGTTGTAGTCGAGCTTCATAGCGAATCTGCCCACGAGGCCGGCCACAATCATGGGCACCACGGTTATGATGGCGCCGTAGCCTATCCAGACATAGCCGCCCTGATGGACTATGGTGTCCACGAAACCGTTTCCTGCCTCAAGTCCTACGCAGGCGAGGAAGATGGCGATGCCTATCTCGCGCAGCATCAGATTGGCGCTGGCGGTCGTGTATGTCACCACCTTGAACTGGGGGCCGAAATGGCTGATAAGCAGGCTGACAACCAGAGGTCCGCCGGCGAGACCGAGCTTAACGGGCTGGGGGATGCCGGGGAACATGATGGGTATGCTTCCGAGTATGCAGCCGAGCGCAATTCCCATGAAGATGGGCACGAGGTTGGGGTCGTCGAGACGCTTGCGTGAATTGCCGAGCACCTTCTCCACCGCGGCTATGCTCTGCTCGCTTCCGACCACGGTCACCTGGTCTCCGTACTGGAGCCGTATCTCCGGGGTGGCCTTGAGTTCGATACCTGCCCTGCGGATGCGGGTCACCGTGGCTCCGAGCACCTTTTCGAACTCAAGTTTGCCGAGCACCATTCCGTTGAGCTTGCGCTTGGATATGATGATGCGGCGGGAGATATACTTGCTGTCGCTCAGGTGGTCGGCCTTCTCGATATCGGGGATTTCGATCTTCTTGTCCTCGATGTCCTTGGGCTTCTTCACGGGGAGAGGCTTCTTGTAGAAGCAGGCCTTGAGCACCACGAAGCTCAGGATGCATCCGATTACACCAAGGGGATAAGCCACCGCGTAGCCGAGGGCTATGTCGGGAGCACCCGTATGGTAAATGTCGGAATATGCCTGCTGCGCTGCGCCGAGACCCGGGGTGTTGGTCACCGCTCCGGACATGATTCCGGTCATGGTCGTGATGGGCTGTCCGGTGATGAAGTGCAGGGCTATCGTTATGCCCACGCCGAGAATCACCACGAGGAACGCGAGCATGTTCAGGCCGATTCCGCCGCTCTTGAGGCTTGAGAAGAAGCCGGGACCCACCTGAAGACCTATGCTGTATACGAACAGGATGAGTCCGAATTCCTTGAGGAACTGCAGCAGGTTGGGGTCGAGAGTCATTCCGAAATGACTGAAGGCGATTCCTATGAACAGGATCCAGGTCACTCCGAAGCTTATCCCTGCGATTTTGATCTTACCCATAATCTTGCCGAGCGCTATCACGAGGGCGAGGATTATGATGGAGTGGGCGATGCCACCGCTCCAGACACCTTCGGTGCCGTTGAATAGAGTGTTCAGAAAATTCATGATTTTTTGATTAGAGCCATCTGTGTATTCTTTCCATTATTTCGTTGGATTCGCGCAGAAGCCTGACGAACGCCTCCGCGGAGCGTTTCCGGTAGGCTTTCCTGAGCACGTGGATGCATCCTTCCATCTGGTTTTGCGGAATCTCGAGCGGAATCGCCTTGAGCCTGTCCTTGTGATGGTAGATGGTGGCCTCCGACAGGATTGTGAGTACGTGGCTGCTCTGCACTATGTCCAGAAGTATGTTTATCTCGTTGAGCTCGATGCAGATGTTCAGATTCTGCCCGGCTATGTCGATGGATTTGTCAAGGGCGTTGCGCGCCTGGAGTCCTTTCGCGGGAAGCGCGATCTTCTGCCTCTGGAGATCTTCCATGCGGAGACTGCTTCTGCCGGCGAGGGGATGGTCGTTCCTCAGGATTACGGACAGCCTGTCGTCGAAGAGTATCTGCGATTCGATGTCGTCGTAGCTTTCGTTCGGCTTGAACGCGAGCACGAAGTCGACCTCACGCTTGCGCAGCATGGATATCAGTTCCTCGCTGGACTTGCTGACTATCCTGAGCTTGACTCCGGGATAGGCGTCGATGAAGTTCTTGACGGTTTCGGTCAGCACGGGGCAGAAGGAGTAGGTCACTCCCACGATAAGCTCTCCCGAGACCATTTCCTGCAGATCCTTTATCTGGTTGATGCAGTCCCTGGCGTCCTGGAGGGTGCGCTTCGCGAGCGGAAGCAGCCTGGATCCGTTCTCCGTCAGCGACACGGAATGCGAATCCCTCTCGAACAGTGCAGTGCCGAACTCCTCCTCCAGCTGCTTCACCTGCTGTGAGAGCGTGCTCTGGGTCACGAAGAGGGACCGGGCCGCCTCCGAGAAATTCAAGGTCTCCGCGACCTTGACGAAGTAGTACAATTGTCTGAGTTCCACTGTATGCTTCCAGTCAAGCGTTAACGGGCCGCAAATTTATCCCTTTATTTCCGATATGCCAACCTTTTTGCGATAAATGTTCCTTATCGCAGCGAATTTTTTCTTAACATTTCCGATATTCATCCGTCTTTTATGTGAGGCGCGACTGAAAAACACGCGCCATGATGCTTATGAAGAGAATACTACTATTATTATTGTCGCTCGCCGCCTTGGCCGGCCAGGCTCCCGAGGCTGCGGCAAGGTCGGTTCCGGAGCAGAGACTCGTAAACATAGTGAACGGCTTCCGCGGCACCGAAGGCTTCGAAGTCGTGAAGATAGGCAGGTTCGGAGTCTGGCTCATGCGTTCCGCGGCGGGTCTGTCCGAGGCTGGCGGCGATCCTGAATTCAGACAGGCCCTCAAAGTCATGAACGGCGTCCGCCGGCTCGTGGTAGTCGAATATGAAGACGGATCTGAGCGCGAGCGCGGACTGTTCAATGACAGGATATCCTCCGCTCTGAAGAACAGTGATCTGCTGATGTCGGTGAATGACGGCGGCTCTTCGGTCAGCATCTACGGGACTCCCGACGAGAAGAAAGGCGATATGCGCGACCTGGTGATATTCACTCCCGACGACTGCGCGCTCGTTTGCGTGTTCGGAAGAATTTCCATGGAAGCCGTCGCGGAACTGCTGAAAGACATGTAGTCAGATGACCGCCGGGGAATTCAAGGAGAAGTATCTGCCGCTCGGGGAACCGCTGTACAGGGTCGCCTTCTACATGCTGGAATCCGGCGCCGATGCCGAAGATGCGGTTCAGGATCTGTTCGTGCGTCTCTGGAGTTCGAGGGACTCTCTTGACTCCGTGCGCAATCCCAAGGCGTACTGCATCACCATGCTGCGCAATATCTGCATTGACCGCATGCGGGCCGCCGCCGCGTCGGGAAGGACGGAAGAAATGGATGAAAACATTGCCGCCGACGGCTCTGCGGATACGGATGTCATCTCCAGGGAAAGGATGCTCTGCATAATGAAAGCGGCCGGGGAATTGTCGGAAGGGGAGAGGGAAGTCCTGAAGATGAGGGTGCTTGATGGTATGAGCTATGGAGAGATATCATCACTGACAGGCAGGAGCGGGCTGACACTGAGAGTGCAGCTCAGCAATGCCAGAAGAAAAATAAGAAAGGCTATATCGTTATGAAGAAGATTGAAGACATGGAACGGATGAGCTTCGAGGAGCTCGAAAGAATATCCGGAGACGGCTCGATAAAAGTGCCGGAAGGCTTTTCGGACAGGCTGGAAGCCGGAATCGCCGGACTGGCTGCCGAGGATTCCGTCCGCAAGAACTCCGGCTTCGGGCTTCGGACGGTCATGATTTCGCTCGCGGGAGCAGCGGCTACGGTCGTACTGGGAGTGCTGACGCTAGGCGGTCATGGCGCCCCTGCGGACACCTTCGACGATCCGCGCCTCGCATACGCCGAAGTCGAGAAAAGTCTCTCCCTGATTTCGGAGAAGATGAACAAAGGGGCCGAGCTGTTCGCCGAGTCGGCGCCCGCGATAGGCAAACCAAAGGAAATAATCGATAAAATCACTGAAAAATGAAAAAGACAATTATCATCGCCGCCCTGGCTCTGATGCTTGCGGCGGCCGGCGCCCGGGCTCAGGACGCGGCGGGCATCTACAAAAAATATTCCGGCAATCCCGGAGTCGAAGCGGTCTACATCTCGCCTGCGATGTTCCGCATGATAGGGGAACTTCCCGAGATTCCTGTCGACCTTAACGGCGACAAGGTCAATCTGGCGCCAATAATCGCGTCATTGGACGGAATGTACATACTTGACAGCAGCAATGCCGGAGTGAACTCGAAACTGTCGGAGGATATCCGCACCTTTGTCGGAAAGGGGACTTTCGAACTCCTGATGGAGGCGGTCGACGAGGAGGAGAAGGTGAGCATGTACACCGATCCGGACAGGCGGGACACCGACATGCTGAACGGCTTTCTTCTCCATGTGGACTCTCCCGGCGAGACGACGTTCATATATATCGACGGCCGCATGAGCCGAGGGGATTTCGAGGCTCTTGTAAGCTCGGCGATGAAATAATTGACAATGAACTGTAGAATTTCGTATCTTTATCCGGAATTCTACAGTTTATCTTTTATGGATATATCTCAAAGAGCGGCCGCGATGCCGTTTTCACCCATACGCAAGCTAGCCCCGTATGCCGACGAGGCGAAGCGCAACGGAATCAAGGTCTACCATCTCAACATAGGGCAGCCCGACATCAGAACCCCGCGCTGCGGACTCGATGCCCTTAAGCATGTCGACAGGGAAATACTCGAATACAGCCCTTCCGACGGCTGTCTTTCGCTGCGCACCAAGATGGTCGGCTATTATGCGCAGTACGGCATCTACCTTTCGCCTGAAGACATAATAATCACGGCGGGCGGTTCCGAGGCGGTGCTTTTCGCTTTTCTGGCCTGCCTGAGTCCCGGTGACGAAGTCATTGTCACCGACCCCTTCTACGCAAACTACATGGCGTTCGCCATCTCGGTGGGGGCTGTCATCCGCAGTGTCAGGACGCATATCGAGGACGGCTTCAGGCTGCCCTCCGTAGAGGAGTTCGAGAAATGTATCACGCCGAGAACCAAGGCGATATTGATTTGCAACCCCAACAATCCCACCGGCTACCTCTACACCCGCGAAGAGATGGAGCGGTTCCGCGACATCGTCAGGAAACACGATCTTTTCCTGTTCAGCGACGAGGTCTACCGGGAGTTCATCTACACCGGCAGGCCGTATGTGTCGGCTATGCACCTTGAAGGAATCGAGGAGAACGTGGTGCTCTTCGACTCCGTTTCCAAGAGGTATTCGGAATGCGGCGTCAGGATAGGATGCCTCTGCACGAAGAACAGAAAGGTGCATGAGGCAGTGATGAAGTTCTGCCAGGCCCGTCTGTCACCGCCGCTGCTCGGCCAGATAGTCGCGGAAGCCTCTATGGATGTGGGAAAAGAGTACATGAAGGGTGTCTATGACGAATATCTCGCCAGGCGTAACTATATGATCGACGCTCTGAACCATATTCCCGGCGTGTTCGCTCCCATGCCCATGGGCGCTTTCTACACCATGGTCCGCCTTCCTGTGGACGACGCGGAGAAATTCTGCCTGTGGTGCCTCCGGGATTTCAATCTGGACGGCGAGACGATAATGATGGCCCCCGGTTCCGGCTTCTACACCGAAGAGGGTGAGGGGAAGCAGGAGGTCAGAATGGCCTATGTGCTGTGCCGTGAGGATCTGGAAAGGTGCATGACCATACTCTCCATGGCTCTCGAATCGTACCCGGGCCGCTGCTGATCATTTTGCCGGACGGAATACTTTAAGGCGCACGCCTGCTCCGTCTGCGAGCGGGTGAGTTTCCGCGTGCAGGTGCAGTTCGGCGAGCTTGAGCCTGAAGGCGGTGAGCACCTGCCCGAGTTCGAACATGCCGGCGCAGCGTATTTCCATCACCGCCGGTTCCGTGCCGGAGATGGCTTCGGAGAACTCTATTCCGAGCCGCCGAGCCGACGATGCGGCAGCCTTGAGCTGCGCTGCTCCGACAGTGTACGACGGATCCTCCTGCGCGCTTGAGGCGGCCGCCGTCAGAAGCGAATCCAGCGAGGGGTTGACCTTCCGGATGACCGGACGGCCCTGTCGAAGCTGTTCATATTTCTTTTCCAGATAATTGTCGGCCATGGTCTCCTTTATGTTTCGATTTGATGCAAATTTATGAAAATTAATGTTATATTTGTAAGTCTGTAAATCCAAGCAATTATGAAATCACTTAAAGGCACGAAGACGGAGGCCAACCTCGCCGCTGCGTATGCTGGCGAGAGCGAGGCACGCAACAAGTACACATATTATGCATCCAAGGCGAAGAAAGACGGCTATGTCCAGATAGGCGAGCTTTTCGAGGCTACCGCCAATAACGAGAAGGAGCACGCCAAGATCTGGTTCAAGCTGCTTCACGACGGAGCGGTGCCCGGGACGGAGGAGAATCTCAAGGACGCGGCTGCCGGCGAGCACTACGAGTGGACCGAGATGTATCCCAAGTTCGCCGCAGAGGCGAGGGAGGAGGGATTCCTCGAGATAGCAGCGCTTTTCGAGATGGTCGCTGACATTGAGAAGGAGCACGAGGCCCGCTACAAGAAACTGCTCGAGAACATCGAGGGCAAGCTCGTGTTCACCCGCGAGGGCGACGCCATCTGGGAATGCGGCAACTGCGGACATATCGTGGTCGGCCCCGCCGCCCCCGAGGTCTGCCCCGTATGCGCTCATCCCAAGAGCTATTTCAGACTGGCCGCGAGGAATTATTGATATTCCCGTCAGTGCGGAATGTTGATCCTGCGGCTTCCCGGAGATCGCGAGGCCGCAGGTTTTCTGGCGCGTATGCGTTTTCATTCAAGTAGTGTATAGCCGTGTATGAAGAATAAGCTTGTCGCCGCAGTCGCGTTTCTGTTTGCGGCGTCTTTTGTCGGAAGGGCCCAGCAGGCGTTCGAGAATCTCTCGCTGGGAATAGAACTCGGGACCGTCGGGGTCGGTGTTGAGCTGGCGGTGCCGGTGGTGACCGACCATCTCGTCGTCAAGGCGGGCTTCAACGCCCCGTCCCTGTCGTACCCGTTCCAGGTCACCATGCCGGCTGACGCCATGAATACCAAGATAGACGCCATGAACTCCAGGCTGGAAGGCTTGGGGCTTCCGGAGCGCATCGCGTCTGATCTTCCAGAGACGGCGCTGAATCTTCGCCCGACACTGAACCTCAGCACCGCCAAGCTGATGGTCGAATATTATCCTTTCAGGAGAAGTTCCTTCCATCTTACTGCCGGGGCGTATGTCGGGATGGGTGAGAATCTCATTTCGCTTGCGGTTTCGACCGACAGGGCTTTCTGGACCGGATATTCTGCCGTGGCGGATCAGATTTCCGCGCTCAACGAGAAGTATGCCGACATGCAGGGATATGTCCCTCTGGAGTCCGATCTCATGCGTTTCAACGCCGGCGGGAGGACATTCGAGCTGCGCGGAGACGACGGAATCGGATACTCGGAGGCCGTGCTGTGCGTGGCGAAGCTGCGCCCCTACTTCGGAATCGGTTTCGGCCGCAGCGTGCCGGGAAAGCGTGTGGGCTTCCAGTTCGATGTCGGAGTGTGGTATCACGGGGTTCCGGAACTCTCTTCCTCGTATGAGACGGCCTATGACCCCGATGCGGACGCCCTTTTCGCCGACATCTCGCTGCTCGACAGGCTTGTGCTTTACCCTCAGGTCACGCTGAGGCTCACATACAAGATTTTTTGAGGCCCGGGATGCAAATTTTCTGAATATTTATATGACGGGGTGGATTTTGTTGGTGGAAAATTCGTATATTTGTGCGCAATAGACTGATTGGACACAATCAAGCAAGGTTGGATTTTTATTTCAAACACTTAAAGATATGAACAAGATCTTGAAGGTAGTTGCGCTGTCAGCAGCATTGCTGGCCGCAACAGGCTTGAGCGTAAGCGCTCAGGAGAATGGTAACAGGGATGCCGACGGCAAGATCGTCAGGGGCCCCTATGAGACTGGCAGATTCATCGACAACACGTGGATCAGCATCGCCGGCGGAATCAACCTGTTCGAGAACAGTCCGAAGGATGTCGGCGGCGTGACCCCTGCGCTCGATATAAATATCGGTAAATGGCTTACCCCCAGCGTCGGACTCCGTCTGGGCTATCAGGGAATCACCGCTTCTTCATGGACCAACGCCCAGTATCCTTATTTCAAGGAGATGGGAGATGATGGAAGGTACAAGAACGTATTCAATACCATGTACATCCATGGTGACGTGCTCTGGAATGTTTCCAATGCGTTCAGCGGCTACAAGGAGACAAGGCTCTGGAATTTCGTTCCTTTCCTCTCCGCAGGTGTCGCCCGCTCATGGAAGAACGGAGTCTACAACAACGAACTGGCTGTAGGAGTCGGCCTGCTGAACAACATCAGAATCAGCAACCGCGTCGATCTGAATCTTGAGGTTCGCCAGCTCGTGGTGAAGCAGGGATACGACTCTTCTCCCGTCGGAGGAGTAGCCGGAATGACCTCCGCCACTTTCGGTGTGTCAGTGAAGCTCGGAAAGACCGGTTTCGTACGCTCTCATACTGCTGAGTACGCCAGCCGTATCAGCGCTCTCGAGGCAGCCAACGCCGCCCTTGCCACAGAGAAGAAGGATGTTCAGGCCGACAACGCCGCTCTCGAGTCCGAGAACGCCAGCCTGAAGAAGGAAGTCAACGATCTCAAGAACAGGCCCGCCGAAGTCGTAGAGGTGATGCCCGCGACCACTCCCGGTTCAGTATTCTTCGAAATCGGACAGACCGAGCTCAGCGCAAAGGAGCTCTTCCAGCTCGACTTCTACATGAAGAACATCATCTCCAACTCCAAGGACAAGGTGTTCACTCTCACCGGATATGCTGACAAGCAGACCGGCACCGCCGCCCGCAACCAGCAGCTCAGCGAGCAGAGAGTCGAGTATGTATGCAACCTGCTTACCGAGAAGTACGGCGTTCCTGCTGACAGACTTATCGTGAAGGCCGCCGGCTCAAGCGAAGACAGATGGGGAGAGCCTGCTCTCAACAGATGCGTAGTTCTTGAAGTCAGCGAGTAACAGACTCGAATGGTGAATGAATCAAGGGCCCGCCGATCGGCGGGCCCTTCTTTTTGTCGTTCATCGTTTTGAAAATCTGTGGTTTTTGCGTATATTTGCGCTGTGTTTCAGTGCCTCTGACATATGCTCGAAAAACTGAAGGCGGACATATCGATGCTTGTGGCTATGTACGAGAAAGAGAGGCTGAAGGCCGAATCTCTTTCGCGTATTCTTGCCGACAGGGAAGCCGAGTTGGAAAACTATAAGGCCGAGGTGCGGAAATGCAAAGAGCAGATAACTGGTTTGAACCTACAGATAGACAATCTCCGGCTCGGGAAAGCATTCGCCGGAAAAGGTGAAGGGGCGGTCGACGGGATCATAAAGGAGATTGACGAATGCATAAGACTGTTGGAGAACTGAGATGGCGGGGCAGAAGATAAAACTCGTGATTTCGGGAAGAACTTACCCGATGGAGGCTGAAACTCCCGAGGTGGAGCAGCTGATGAGACTGGCCGCCGAGGATGTGGACGGAATGCTGAAGAAATTAAGCTGGCAGTTCCCCTCGACCTCCTTCGAAGACAAGCTGATGATAGTAGCTGTCAGGGAGGCCGCCGCAAAGTTGCTTTCGCAGAAGAACATGCGGAATCTTGTAGACGAAGCGGATTCGTTGGAGCAGGATCTCAATTCATATCTGGACGGAAAGAAGAAAGAGTAGCCGTCAGGCCCATCTTCTGAAAACAACAAGTTCTTCGGAACCGGGTCCACTCGCACTGAGGAAGGCAGGCCCGCACCGACGGGAAGCCCGATACAGGACGGAGCCCAAATCTTATTCAGAGGCTTTCTGAAAGTTCGGCTGACGGCTTTTTGATACAGTATCTGCGCGCAGAGTGCGGATACTGTTTTTTTTGACAATATTAAAATTTATATATAATGTTGTTTTATGTAATTGCGGCAATTGCCGGTGCGGCTATCGGAATTGCGATTTATATAGTGGTAGTCAGGCTTGTGGCCAAGGGCCACGCCGATGCCATCATTGAGAAGGCCACTGCCGAGGCGGAGAATATCAAGCAGCAGAAGATCTTCCAGGCGAAGGAGAAGTTCCTTCAGCTCAGGAGCGAACACGAGAAATTCGTGAACAACAAGAATTCCGAGCTCAAGGACAGGGAGAACAACATCAAGTCTCGCGAAGGCCAGCTGAATCAGCAGGCGGGAGAACTGAACCGTCGCCAGCGTGACCTTGACTCCCAGAAAGGGCAGCTCAACGCCCAGAGGCAGAAGCTCGAGGCCAGGATGGCCGAATGCGACAGGCTGACCCAGCAGGTCAACAGAGAGCTTGAGAACATCGCCGGCATGACTGCCGAGGAGGCGAAGAAGATGCTTGTCGACAATCTCAAGGCCGAGGCCCGTTCGGAGGCCCAGGCCTACATCAACGACACTATGGACGAGGCTCGTCTGAACGCTGCCCGCGAGGCCAAGCGCATCGTAATCAATACTATCCAGCGGACAGCCACCGAAACCGCCATCGAGAATGCGGTCACTACCTTCCCCATCGAGAACGACGAGGTCAAGGGCAGAATTATCGGACGCGAAGGCCGCAATATCAGAGCCCTCGAGGCTGCCACGGGAGTTGAAATCGTGGTTGACGACACTCCTGACGCCATTCTTCTTTCGGCCTTCGATCCTGTGCGCAGGGAGATTGCAAGGCTTTCCCTCCATCAGCTTGTGATCGACGGACGCATCCACCCCGCCCGTATCGAGGAAGTGGTCGCGAAGGTCAGCAAGCAGCTCGACGACGAGATCCTCGAGACCGGCAAGCGCACATGCATCGACCTTGGCGTGCACGGACTGAACATAGAGCTTGTCAAGCTCATCGGCCGCATGAAGTACCGTTCTTCATACGGACAGAATCTTCTCCAGCATTCGAGGGAGGTGGCGAATATCTGCGCGACCATGGCTTCCGAGCTGGGACTGAATCCTAAGATTGCGAGGCGTGCAGGCCTGCTGCACGATATCGGAAAGGTCTGCGAAAGCGACCCGGAATATCCTCATGCGATACTCGGAGCCAGAATGGCGGAGCAGTACAAGGAGCGTCCCGAGATATGCAACGCCATCGGGGCTCACCATGAGGAGATGGAGATGACATCGATATATTCTCCTCTTGTGCTGGTCGCAGACGCCATTTCCGGCGCGCGTCCCGGGGCCAGGCGTGAAGTCATCGAATCTTATATCAAGAGGCTTGAGGGCATGGAGAATCTTGCCGCTTCCTATCCCGGTGTCACCAAGTCGTACGCCATACAGGCCGGACGCGAACTCCGCGTCATCGTCGGTGCGGAGGAGGTCAGCGACGACCAGGCCGCCCGCCTGTCAACAGACATCGCCCAGAGAATTCAGGATGAGATGACCTATCCAGGGCAGGTCAAGATTACGGTCATCAGGGAAACCCGTTCAGTAGCAATAGCCAAGTAAATGCTCAATCTGTTATTTCTGACAATTCTGCTCCAGGCCGGACCCACGGTCAGCTGGACATCCGAGGTCGAGCAGACCGAGGACGGGCCGCGCCTGGTGCTTACCGGAGAGCCGTCTCCCGGCATAGACCACGTTTCGGGAACGGTCGATTTCATGAGCTGCATAGGCACACAGTGCAACATGCCCGAAGACTGGGAGTTCGATGTCTATCTCCATGGAGAGGACGGTTCTGCCGGGACGGTTGCTCCGGCATCGGCTGCGACTCCTCCTGTGCTTCAGCTTCCCGGCTCCCAAGGCATCCGGAATGCGGACGCTCCGGCTTCCTCAAGCGCTGTGCCGGCAGAAAAGGCCGTGCCGGCGGATGAATCTTCCTCCGGGTCTTCGCTATGGGGGCTGATTCTCGAGGCTATACTCTGGGGGTTCGCCATGCTGCTGACCCCGTGCGTGTTCCCCATGGTGCCGATGACCATCTCCTTCTTCATGAAGGGGAGCGGCTCTCCGGCGGGAGGCCGCTTCAAGGCCATGATGTACGGACTGTTCATTGTCCTGCTGTACACCGTACCAATCTCTGCCATAATAGGTGTCACCTGGCTTGTGGGAGGTAGCGGAGTCACGGCCGACATATTCAACTGGCTGGCCACCCACTGGCTGCCGAATATAATCTTCTTCCTTGTGTTCATGGTGTTCGCCGCGAGTTTCTTCGGCGCTTTCGAGATAACTCTGCCCTCAAAGTGGACAAACAGCGCTGACAGGAACAGCGACCGCAAGGGTCTTGGAGGGGTGTTCTTCCTCGCTCTGACCCTCGTGCTCGTAAGCTTCAGCTGCACAGGCCCCATAGTGGGCACCGTGCTTATCAAGAGCACGCAGGGAGAGTTCTGGGCTCCGATGGTGACCATGCTGGCGTTCAGCATCGCCTTCGCCCTTCCTTTCACGATATTCGCCCTGTTCCCTTCGCTGCTGAAGAAACTTCCCAAGAGCGGGGGATGGCTGAATTCCGTGAAGGTGGTGCTGGGCTTCGTCGAGGTTGCTCTAGGACTCAAGTTCCTGAGCGTGGCGGACCAGACTTATCATTGGGGGCTGCTTGACAGGGAGGTCTATCTTGCTATATGGATAGTCGTTTTCACGCTGCTGGGTTTCTATCTGCTCGGAAAGCTGCGTTTCAAGTATGATTCGCCCGTGGAGCATCTGACCGTCAAGAGACTTGCTCTCGCGATAGCGGTGTTCTCGTTTGTGGTCTATATGATTCCCGGAATGTGGGGTGCTCCGCTCAAGGCTCTGTCGGGATACCTTCCGCCAATGGAGACCCAGGATTTCGTTATAGGACAGAACTCGGGCGCAGTCGTTACGGAAAGTGACGTGACGGAAGGCGAAGACGGCATGATCACCATTGCCCATGGTCTGCGTGCCTACGACAATCTCGATGACGCGGTTGCAGCCGCGCGCCGCAGCGGAAAGCGCATTTTCGTGGACATCACCGGCCATGGCTGCGTGAACTGCCGCGAGATGGAGGCGAGGGTATGGTCGGATCCGGAGGTGTTGAGGATGCTCAGGGAGGATTTCGTGATTCTGGCCCTCTATGTCGACGACAAGACGAAGATTCCCGAGTCCGAACAGATTGTCACTGAAGAAGGCCGCGCACTCAAGGATGTCGGAAGGCTTAACTCCTATATCGCGCTTACGCGTTTCGGTGTCAACTCCCAGCCGAACTATTTCGTTCTGGACCGGAACGGAGACATTCTGAAAGGGCCGCGGGCATACGACCTTGACATTCCGGCATATATTGAATTTCTTTCGGAGTGATCAGGCCTGAAATATTGTGTATTACCTTAATATTAAAAAAATAAAAAAGATTTTTGTTGTTCTTTCCGCCGCCCTGCTTCTCGGCACCGTGTCTGCGAACGCCCAGTCGCTCAAGGAGCTTTTCAGCAACGGCGGAGTCAAGAGTGTAGTTGAGTCGGTCGTGGACCAGCTTGACGTGATCCCCAAGAATATCGAGGGAAACTGGACTTTCTCCGGCTCCGCCGTGAAGTTCACCGGCGACAACATGCTTATGAACGCCGCATCAGAACTGGCTGTAGGCAAGGTGGAGGACACTCTCAACGAGTATCTCGCCAAGGTCGGAATCAAGGAGGGGCTGTTCAGCTACACCTTCAACGAGGACGGAACCTTCTCAACCTCGTTCAACCAGGCGAAGTTCCCCGGACAGTATACTTTTTCCCAGCAGGAGAAGACTCTTGAGCTTGATTATGGCAAGAACGAGAAGCTCAAGGGAATTGCACTGAAGACCAATGTTTCAGTGGGCGCGAGCACCATGCAGCTGCTCTTCAACGCTGACAAGCTTCTGGAGTTCATCTCCAAGATCACTTCTTCGGTCGGTGACTCCAAGCTTGGCGCTCTGACCTCGCTGCTGGATCAGTATGACGGCATGCAGATCGGTTTCGAGCTGACTCGTGTGAAGTAGACCGGTCTCTGTACTGCGAAAGCAATGCCCCCGGGGCAGGCGATAATTTTGGAAGAGCCTGCCCCGGGGGCGTTGCTTTCGCATGTTCAGGAATAAGAGTCGAATTTGGAGTTGCCTCCTGAAAAGCCGCTTGCCGGTATCCGCGTGGCTTTTTACGTCGAAGTGTTTTCCTTGGATGCTCCGTGCCGGTCAGGAGGTCAATTGAAAGCAGGAACCGGGACGTCCGTGCCGGGGCTGGCGACGGAGAAGACTGAGGGGCTGCCGGATGCGTCGGGAAACCAGGGCCATCCGTCCTCGGTCCAGTCTATGCGGTCGATGCAGAGGCAGCGGCTGATGTACCCGTTTCCGTTCCAGTAGCTGTGGTATGCCATCCACTGCTGTCCGGCATCGTCCGTCACTATCTGTGAGCAATGGCCGGTTCCTATGAACTGCCCGCCGCCTTCCATGATCACATTGTCGAAACTTCCGGAGGTCATCTTCTGTCCGTCCGGTCCTTTATATGGGCCGAAAATGTTTCTGGAGCGCGCCACGACCAGCCGGTAGCTGCTCTTTTCGTGATTGCAGCACGAGCCTTTCGACGCGAAAAGATAATACCAGCCGTCCCGCTTGAACACATAGGCCGCTTCCATGTTGCTTGCGCTCAGCCTCTTCCTCTTCGCTCCGGGAGCAGGCTTCAGCCCGTCGTCGTCAAGCTGTACGGCCCATATTCCCGAGCCCGGACCGAGGCTGCCCCAGAACAGATATTTCTTCCCGTCGTCATCGATGAACAGGGCCGGGTCTATTGAATTGGTCACTCCGGTAGACTTGAAACTGACCACTTCTCCTAAATCCCGGAACGGCCCTTCGGGCGAATCCGACACAGCCACTCCGCTGCCTTCGCGGAAAATCTGCGCCCAGGCGCCGAGAGCGTAGTACAGCTGGTAGTGACCGTCGACATAGTTGATGTCCGGAGCCCAGATTCTAGTGTCCCTGACCCAGTCTGGCCTGTCCACGGCAAAGCCGTCGGCGGCGAATTCCCAGTCCATGAGATTCCGCGAACGGTATATGGGCAGGTTGATTATGTCTTCAGGCCTGTCGGCCGAGGCGTCCCTGCTGGCCGTAGCATTGCCGTCCCGCTGGCTCTGGGTCGAGTAGACATAAAAATACCCCGACCGTGCCCTGTCGTCAAGCAGAGTCGGGTCGGGACAGTCTCTGCGCAGTACCGGATTGCTGTAGGTCTGGGCCTCGGCTTCGCTGACATTAAGGAAGACGAGCGCGGCGGCGATACCGGCAAGGCGTATTTCCGTCTTCATCTCAAAGAGACTCTATCATCTTCGTAAAGAGTACGGCCATTCTGTCGGCTGCCATGTCCGCCTGCTTCACCACGTCTTCGCCGTCGTTGTAGTTCTTCTCGAGATTCAGGAAGTTGGAAATGTTGGTGACGACGGAGACTCCGAACACCTTGAGACCGCAGTGTCTGGCGACGATGACTTCGGGAATCGTGGACATGCCCACGAGATCGGCGCCTACCGTGTGGTAGAAGCGTACCTCCGCCGGCGTCTCGTAGGTCGGACCGGTGCTGCCGAAATACACTCCTTTCTTCACGGGAATCTCGAGCTCGCCGCATATCTGCTCCGCGAGAGCCTGAAGCCTGAGGTCGTATGCGCAGGTCATGTCAGGGAAGCGCGGGCCCATTTCGTCGAGGTTCGGCCCGATCAGGGGATTCGGCATCATGTTGATATGGTCGCGGATTATGATAAGATCGCCGACCTTGTAGTCCTGGTTGCATGCGCCCGCAGCGTTCGATACGAAGAGGTATCCGATGCCGAGCTGCTTCATGACTCTGACGCCGATTGTCACCATGTCCATGCTGTAGCCTTCGTAGTAGTGGAAGCGGCCCTGCATGGCCACGACGCACTTGCCTCCGAGCATGCCTATGATGAAGTTGCCCTTATGTCCTATCGCAGTGGAAACCGGGAAACCGGGTATTTCGCCGTAGGGAATCACAATCGGGTTTTCAATACTGTCCGCAAGCTTGCCCAGTCCGCTTCCGAGTATGATGCCGGCAAGGGGAGCGCATCCGCCCGTCCTTTCCCGTATGTAGTCGGCGCATTGGTTGATGGTTTTTAGTCTCTGGTCCATAGTTTCAATGTTTTATGAGATTTTTGCGAGCACTTTGCGTGCTTCGGATATGATTTCCTTTTCTCCCGGTATCTCCCTGTGCCTCATCAGGAACTTTCCGTCGCATATCACCGAGTCTATGCAGTCCGAATGGGCCGAGTAGACGAAATTGGCAAGGAAGGGGCCCGGAGAAAGGAAGAAGGTGTTGTCCGTGTCTATGATGCTGATGTCCGCCACCGCACCTTCGGCTATGCGTCCTCCGTCGAACCTGAGCGCCCTGGCTCCGTTGACCGTGGCCATGTCGAGCAGTTCGTCCAGCGGCAGCGCGGAAGGATCGTCTCTCCAGGCCTTCTGGAATATTGCTGAGGTCTTCATGGCCTCGAGCATGTCGAGATTGTTGGATGAGGCGCAGCCGTCGGTTCCAAGGCATACATTGATGCCCGCATCCCGCATTTCGTTGTACATGAAGCGGTAGCCGGAAGCGAGCTTGGTGTTGGAGTTGATGTTGTGTATGCAGTGCACCCCGTGGGCTGCAAGCAGCTCAATGTCGTGCGGCGTGACCCAGAGGGTGTGGGCTGCAAGCAGTCTTGGTGAAAGTATTCCGAGCCGGTCGAGATATTCCACCGGAGTGAGCCCTCCGTGGGTGGCTTTGCAGTCTTCGACTTCCCTGCGGGTCTCGCAGAGGTGTATATGGAGGTTGAGTCCGTGTTTCCGGGCATATTCGGCAGCCCACAGCATCATGTCCTCGCTCACGGAATATATCGCATGGAAGGCGAGGTTGTATATGAGGCCGTCGCGTCCGTTTTCCTTGATGAAGGGCTCGCTCTTGGCCATGCACTGCTCCTTCTGCCTTTCGCATTCGCCGCGGTCACCCTTGTCCATTATGTCGTAGCCCGTGGCTATGCGCATCCCCATCTCCCTGGCCGCCTTCACTGAGGTGTCGAAAAACCAGTACTGGTCGTTGAAGGTGGTGGTTCCGGTGCGTATCATCTCGAGACACGCGACCTTGGTGGCCCAGTAGACGTATTCCTTGTCCAGCCTGTCCTCCACTTTCCATATTCTGTCCAGCCAGTCCTGGAACACCATGTCCTCGCCTATCCCCCTCATCAGGGACATGGGGGAGTGGGTGTGCATGTTGACGAAACCCGGCACCGCGACCTTTCCGCTGCAGTCCATGACTTCTATGTCACCTGCGATGTCCCACTGCTTCGCCGCCCCGGCAGGTTCAATCCTGCGGATAAGTCCGTTCTGGATCAGAATGTCCTTTCTGACATCATCTGCGCATATGTCCCTCAATAGAATCGCGGCCATCAGAGCTCCTCAAATTCCGTGTCCGGGTCGCCTTCCGGCTGGTGCTGGGGGATTTCGCCGTCGAAGCAGTTGTTCTTGATGTAGTCTATGATTTCGGCAAGACCTTCGGAGAATTTCTCGAAATCCTCCTTGTAGAGGAAAATTTTGTGCTTGTCGTAGGTATAGCTGCCGTCCGGATTGGTGCGGCGCTTGCTTTCTGTTATGGTAAGGTAGTAGTCCTTGTTGCCCCTCGTGGTCTTGACGTCAAAAAAGTATGTACGTTTCCCGGCCCTGACGGGTTTGGAATAGACCTCGTCTCCGTCTCTGCTGTCGAAGCGAGCGTGATCGTAATCTTCTTTGTACATAGAATTTTTATTGTTTTAGTTGTGCAAAAATAAGATTTTTATGGATTACTTGCTATCTTTGCACGTCAATTTTGTTTGAAAGTATGCTCAACCGCAGAATACTCCGCACGAAGGTCTTCAAGGCCGTATACAGCTACGCGGAAAACCCCGGGATGACGCTCAAGGAGGTCGAAGCTCTGATGGAGACTTCCTGCGAGGCCGCCAGGGATCTGTACCTGTTCCTGCTCTCGGTCACAGGCCCTCTCGTGGACGAGGCCCGTTCCCGCATAGAGGCCGCCAGAGCCAAGTTCAACCCCACCGAGGAGGAGCTTCACCCCAACATGCGTTTCGTGGAGAATGGAATCACCCCTCTGCTGATGCAGGATCCGGATTTTACGAAGATAGTGTCAAAGAAGAAACTGTCCTGGGAGCAGTACGACGTCTTCCTGCGTCATCTTTACGAGAGAATCAGAGGCAGGAAGTATTTTGCCGACTACATGGAGAAGCCCGAGGTCTCGCTTGAGGATGACGCCCGGCTCTGGAGCAGGATCTTCGAGCGTGAGTTCGAAGGGGACTCCGAATTCGAGGACATCCTCGAAGACATGTCGATCTACTGGAACGACGATCTCGGAAGCGCTGTCGGCCTGTGCCGCAGGACAATGTCGTCGCTCGGCGCCGGAGAACGCTGGAATCTTCCGCCTCTCTACCGCAGCGATCTTGAGCGGAACAGGGCCTACGACAGCGACAAGCTTTTCGTCTACAGGATTCTGCGTGCCGCCTACAACGGTTACGCCGCCTACTGCGACCGTATAGCCGGGCTGACGCCGAAGTGGAACCGCGACAGGATATGCACCACGGATCTCGCCCTGATAGTATGCGGAATGGCCGAGGCCGAGTCGCATCCCGAAACTCCGGTGAAGATAATAATCAACGAATATGTGGAGATCGCGAAGGGGTACAGCACTCCCGAAAGCAGCAGCTTCGTGAACGGACTACTTGACAAATTAATCAATAAACACGAATAGAACCATGATTACAACAGTTTTACAGGCGACCGGACAGAATGCCGGCGGTGCAGCGAGCATGTGGATAATGCTGATTCTGCTTTTCCTGGTGATGTGGCTTTTCATGATCCGTCCCCAGCGCAAGCAGCAGAAGGCGCTTGAGGAGATGCGCAAGGCTCTCAAGAAGGGTGACCATGTAGTGACCGCAGGCGGTATATACGGCGTGATCTGCGATGTCGACGAACGCACCGTGCTCATCAAGGTTGACGGCGAGGTCAAGCTCCGTGTCGACAAGAATTCCATTTCTCTCGATGCAAGCGCGCAGGCCCCCGCTGACAAGAACGGCGCATCTGCTGACAAGGGCGGCGCTCCCGCAGACGGGGACAAGGCCGGCAAGAGCGATAAGAAATAGTTCGCAGGACAGGCTTCTGAAGTGAAGAAGTGGGCGCAGTTGCTTCTGTGCCTGCTCGTTTCGGCAGGCATCTGGTTCATTCACAATCTTTCACAGAATTATGTGAATATTGTGAGTGTGCCTGTCGTTGCTGAAAGCAACATCGACGGACGGGCCCGCCGCTCCACCTCGGACGCCACAGTGACCGCGCAGGTGCGCGCCTCCGGCTTCAGGCAGGCTTCTCTCGGCCGCAGGAACAAGCGCCCCGTGACTGTGTCCTTCGACGCCGCCGATCTCCGCCATGAGAGCGGCGACCTCTATGCCATAGGAACGAACGAGCTCTACAAGTATGCCGCGGCCATCTTCGGCGACGGCGTCGCGATAGAGTCGTTCATCTCCGATTCACCCAAGTTCATCTTCCCCGAGGTGTCTCACAGGAAGGTGCCCGTGCGCCGGGTGCATTCGATTTCGTTCGCTCCCCAGTACATGTCGGAGGAAGGCATGCAGCTGCAGCCGGATTCGGTGATAGTCTACGGAGAGACGTCCAGGCTTGAGAATATCAGCTATGTGCTTACAAGACCTATAGAGCTGCACAATATCAGGAACAGTGTTCACGGAAAGGTGAAGCTGGAAGTGCCCTCGGGAGTCAGGATTTCGGACGAGGAGGTCATCTATTCCATGGATGTGACTCGCTATGTCGAAGTCAGGGCCGAGGTGAAGATCGGAGTGCGGCACGCCCCTTCGGGGACGGAGCTCTCGGTGCTGCCGTCTTCGGCCACGGTGATTTTCAAATGCGTGTTCCCTACTTCCTCGGATCCGGCCGCGAGCACGGATTTCTATATTGACTACAGAGATTTCGCGAATTCCATCACGGGGAGGTGCGTGGCAAGGTGCAGCGGACTTCCGTCCACGGTGCTGAGCTACGAAATGCAGCCTGAAGTGTTCGACTGCGTGGTCAGAAACTCGGGTGGAAGATGAAGACCGTCTTGATCACAGGGCCTATAGGCAGCGGGAAGTCGGAGGTGCGCCGTTATCTGGAGTCCGAAGGCTTTCCTGTCTATGACTGCGACTCCCGTACGAAAGCCCTTTACGACGCGATACCGGGGCTGAAGGCCCGCATTGAGGTGGAGCTCGGGATAAGCTGGTCGCAGATCGGGGTGATATTCACGGATGCCGCCCGCCGGCAGAAGCTGGAAAGCATCGTCTATCCCTTTGTGGTCCGCGACATCCTTGAATGGAAGTCTGCTCTCGTATCGCGGCTTGCGTTCATAGAATCGGCGGTCGCGATGGACAAGCGTGAATTCGACGGCCTTTACGACGAAGTGCTGCTCGTGGACGCGCCTGCCGCCGCGCGTTTCGGACGCAACCCGAAGGCGGCCCAGAGAGACTCCCTGCAGTCATTCGACCGCGCGAGGGTTTCATATATCATTGAGAATGACTCGACAATAGAAGAATTACATAAAAAAACAGATCAAATATTATGCAGACTGATTTGACAAAAATACTTTCTGTCTCCGGACAGCACGGACTTTTCCAGTATGTGGCCCAGGCCCGCAGCGGCGTGATCGCTGAAAATCTGGCCGACAGGCGCAGGACGGTGCTGGGCGCGACGAGCCGTATTTCAACTCTCGCCGACATATCGATATTCACCTCCGAAGGTGAGATGAAGCTCGCTGACGTGTTCCTTGCGCTGAACAAGGCGCTCGACGGAGCCGAGGCCCCTTCGTCAAAGGCCCCCGAGAAGGAAGTGACCGCTCTGTTTGAAAAGGCAGTGCCGAATTACGATCCGGACCGTTTCTATCTTTCGCACATGCGCAAGGTGCTCGACTGGTATTCCCAGCTCGTCAAGTATGCGTCCCTGGATTTCGTGAAGGAAGATGAAGGAGAGTCAGGAGAAGCGGCTGAGGCTTAGGGTCGTCACTCTCGGCTGCTCGAAGAATACTGTAGACACGGAACATCTTCTCGCCCAGCTCCCGTCCGACAGATTTGAAATCGTTCCGGACGGGGGAGGGGTGGATTATCTGCTGGTGAACACCTGCGGTTTCATAGGGGATGCGAAGGAGGAGTCAATACAGGCGGTGCTGGAAGCCGTGGAACTCAAGAAAAGAGGGGAAGCGGAAAAACTTGCGGTATTCGGCTGTCTGTCGCAGAGGTATTCATCCGAACTTCCAAAGGAGATTCCCGAGGTGGACGCATGGTTCGGTGCCAGAGGTCTTGGAGACATCCTGTCGTGGCTCGGCGTATCGGCCGGACCTCTCGTCAGCCGTTATCCTACCGGTCGCGGAAGCTACGCATATATTAAGGTCTCCGAAGGCTGCGACCGCCGCTGCTCGTATTGCGCCATACCCTATATCCGCGGCGCCCATCATTCCGTGCCGGTCGAGGACATTGTCACGGAAGCCTCTTCGCTGGTGGCCGCAGGTGCGAAGGAGCTGATACTCATCGCACAGGATACGACATACTACGGTCTTGACATCTATCACAAGCGTATGCTGGCGCCGCTGCTCAGGGAACTCTCGGCGATTGACGGAGTGGAGCGGCTGCGTATACACTATTCCTATCCGGATGATTTCCCGGAGGATGTCATAGCCGAAATGGCGGACAATCCCAAGGTCTGCCGCTATCTTGACATACCCCTTCAGCATATTTCGGACAAGGTGCTGTCGATGATGCACCGCAATGTCGACGGAGCATGGACCAGGAATCTGATAGCCAGGATGCGCCGGGAGATTCCCGGTGTCGTGCTGCGCACCACTATGATAGTCGGCCATCCCGGAGAAGGGGAGAAGGAGTTCGGCGAGCTGCTTGATTTTGTCGCTGAAGCGCGTTTCGAGCGTCTCGGCGCCTTTATGTATTCCGAGGAAGAGGGGACCTACGGAGCGAAGCACTATCGGGATGAAGTTTCTTCCGAGGTGAAGCGGGAGCGTCTCGACAGGCTCATGGAGCTTCAGCGGGACATATCTCTGGACTACAACGCTTCCCGGGTGGGGAGCATTGTGAAGGTGCTTGTCGATGATGTGCTTGACGGAGGAGTTCTGGTGTGCCGCAGCGAATTCGAGAGTCCTGAAGTGGACGGAGAGATACTTGTACGCAACTGTCCCGCTTCCGTGCGTCCCGGGGATTTCATTGATGTGAGGATAAGCGAGGCCGGGGATTACGACCTTGTCGGAGAAATAATAAAGGTGGAGCCGTAAGCCGGTTTCTGTTCAAGTCTGCCATTTATCTTCGCAACCTACCCCCTGGCATCGGACGGGCCGTCCTCATCTGCCAGTATATTTGGTCTTGCAGGACCCGGGGGCGTACCCGGACTGCATCGCTGCAGCCCGTCGTGAGCTCTTGCCTCGCGTTTTCACCATTGCCTTGCGGCTGTTGTTTTCTGTTACGCCTTGCACAAGGTTACCCCTGTCTGCGCTTTCCGCAGCGGGTTGCCCTGTCCTGTCCGGACTTTCCTCCCTTACGGGCGGCAGAGCGCTCCACCTGTCGGCAAATTTACAAAAATTTGCCGACAGGTAGAGCGCTTCCATTTTAAATATAACGCTGCGCGTTTGCTCGACTTCCGCTGTCGCTTCAGTCGCC
>DVLC01000132.1 GCA_018715685.1 Candidatus Cryptobacteroides merdipullorum | reverse complement strand
GATCCGCCCACTGGATGAGCCACGCAAAGAACGCATCCTGCGAGAGTTCCGATGTGGCAATCTGGAATAAGTTCGGTCTGCTCATATTGTCATTAATTAAACATGGTCATAAAAAAGTGCGGAACCTGCTGTCTTCCATTAGAACAACAGGCACCGCCAAGCGCCATAACCCATAATGAAAAACAAGCAGTCCGCACATACGAATATGCTGCAGACCGTGGCTCTTGTTTTCCCTTGGGTTTTCCGGCTCATGGAGCCGGGACAAAATTGGCGGTTTTGTTGTCCAGGGAATCCTAAGATTCACTAATCAGTATTATCTTTTCCGGACATCCTGTCCGGTCGCCGGCCATAACCGGCTCTACAAAGATAATGTTTTTATTGACTTCGCAATACGGACTGCTTGTACTTTTCCTTCTTCGCAAAAGTACATAGTGGTGATTTAATATCAAATTTCATGTCGGCTCAAATCAGTTCAAACCACCTTCGGTGCATCCATAATGCAATTATTGGGAGAAAAAGCGTAGATTTACATCCGACTTTCAGCCGGCCGGAACTGGCGAAGCAGAAAATGACACAAGACAAAAAAAGACATATCGAAAACCTGAAAAAGGAAGTCATAAGGAAATTCGGCAGAACCGTCGAGGCAGCAGCCGATTTCGATACGCTTTCCATGGCCATACAGCAGAGCATATCAGAAACCATAAGTTCATCCACCTTGAAGCGGGTCTTCGGATATGTGAAATATGACGCCGAACCAAGTGCCACCACCTTGTCCATCCTCTCCCGCTATGTGGGATACGCAGGATGGAGCGACTTCTGCAGAGACTTCCGACCTTCAGAAGCCGATGGCGGCACCTTACATTCGCGGATAAGTAAGCAGAAAAAACTGATTCTGTTCCTCGCGGCAGCCAGCATTGTCCTTACCATCGTCTGCATCCTCCTGTCCACACGTCTTGGCAGCCTGATGTCCGCATATAGAAATGCCGTTCCAAGAGGCACCGGAACAGTCATACATGATACCATACTCCCGGGGGCTTCTCCGGCGATGACACAGACGGAAATTGACGAAGCGAAATATCAGGAAATCCGCTCCGAATGCATAATGAGAGTAAAACACATGACGGATTCAGTGATGGCCATGCGCAATGAACTGCCGTTATACCGCTATGTCGAGAAATGCGACTCCGCGTATTTCCGCATAGCCTTCGACTATATGAAGCCCTATATCAACAGAAGAATATCCGAAACCTTTCCAAATAACGACACCCTCCGCACCATACACAACAACGCGCTTTTCATAGAATGCCGGGACCTGGCCATGGTCCTGATGACTCATCTCACTGCCGAAGAACGCAGGCAAGCTTACGAAGACAAATTCGGTCAGACAAAATAATCCAATTCGGAGCCCTGCGGCAGAGTATGCCTGCCGGCGTAAAATTATACCTGTG
Organism: Candidatus Cryptobacteroides merdipullorum; assembly: GCA_018715685.1. Taxonomy (GTDB): domain Bacteria; phylum Bacteroidota; class Bacteroidia; order Bacteroidales; family UBA932; genus Cryptobacteroides; species Cryptobacteroides merdipullorum. The sequence goes on along the minus strand of DVLC01000132.1, from coordinate 10,309 downwards.
CAGACCCTATTCCAAAAACAGCGTTGCAGGGCCCTGAGGGTCCATTTCCGATAAGTGCTATGCACAGCCTTCGGCTTCAGAAAGCGCAAGGCGGCCGCGGAAGGACGCGAGATACTCGAACGCAGGCTCCGCAACTGGAAACTCGAATTCCCCGACGAACTGCTCACCGAGTTCATGAAGTCCGCCAGGTTCAACTCTGAAATGAGCATGATGGCGGCCATTGCGGCGGAAGAGCTCGACGTCAACGACATCAAGGAATTCCTGCTGCAGAAGCAGGCCGAAAAGGAGGAGCATGCGGCGCAGAAGCAGGATTCAGCGCAGACCGCCGACAGCCCGGAAGCAAAAAAAATCTCCGATACCCTGCTGAGCTGCGCCCTCGCCACCCTCGGCCTCATACGCCACGAGGGCATAGAAACCCAGACCGAACGCGGCTTCTTCGTGCTCACGCGCTCTTATTCGGTACTGTACAGAATAGGCGCCGGCATCGAGCTCCAGCGCCTCGGATACAAGGCGGTGCCGATCCAAATCCGGAAATAGCCGCGATTACTTTCAGGCATCGCCGACAAGCGGCCTTCATGACGCCTGCACGCCATCATGTCCGCGAGCAGAATCTTGTAACCACATCGGGCCTGTTGAGGGAAAATGAAATTCATTCGCAACACTGGCCTGTCTCTGATGACCACAGGAACGTGACGGGTGCGCCCGATGGTTTTCATTACCTGCAGCGTCCAGAACCGGCGCCGACAAATTGCCTTCAGTGCTCCAAAGCGAAAGCCACCATAGGCAATTTACCAAATCATTGGCAATCAAGCGATTCCGACTTCATCACACAATCCGAGACGGTTCATGGAGCTCCGGTTGTGCGGAGTGATTTGATAAGATACTGAAGTCCGATCAATTTCTATCTCCGGATGCACAGTCAGATTTCGCCGGGCCGAAATCCCGTGACTGACCGCAGAATTCTCCCGCAGACCAAATTTTCAGCGGACTGCCTCCGGACAGGCTTTTCTCGCCTGTCCGGAGGCAGTCCGCTGAAGTTCGCATCACCCGAAGCGTATGCTGACGGTGAAAGCGAAGCGCAAAGCTAAAGCCTCACCTCGAATTCATAACTGCCGGATCTGAGCTCCGCCATCACCCGGCCTTCAAGCGAGCGGAAAGGTCCGACACCCTCTGAACCCTTGAGCACCCTGACCGCGGAAACGGAAGGGGCCTGGAGGGTCAGGGACGCGGTGGTGTTGGCAGGAACGGTCACGCGGTAGACATAGCCCTTGGCGGTCTTCTCCCAGCCGCTCGTGATGACTCCGTAGGGACTCTCGAAGCTGCCTTTCGCGAAACTCATCTCGCCTCCCACCTTGGGCTGGAGTATGATATGCTTGTAGGCGGGTCTGTCCTCGTCGCGCTGGATTCCTATCGCATGAGAGTACATCCACTCGCCTATCGCACCGTAGGCGTAGTGATTGAATGAGTTCATGTCCACGGGGCCGAAGCCATTCTCGATGGTGTAGGAATTCCACCTCTCCCACATCGTAGTGGCGCCCTGGAGCACGGGATAGAGCCATGAAGGATATTTCTCCTGCTCGAACAGCGTGTAGGCAACGTCATCACGGCCGTTCTCGGAGAGGGCGATGTTCAGATAGGGCGTTCCGATGAAGCCCGTGGTCAGGGTGTTGCCATGCTCCTCGATGTCGTCCACGAGATGCTGCACGGCCTTGTCCTTGACGCTGTCGTCGAACAGGCCGAAACGCAGCGGCAGAGCGTAGGAAGTCTGGGTGTCAACCTCGACAATATCCCCGGGCTTCACTCCCTCGGGAGCAGGCATGAATCTGGACGGAACATAAGGCGCCACAGTAACCCCGTCATCACGCACGAACCTGGCGTTGAACGCCTCCTTGATATTCTCGTAGAGCTCGGCATATTTGCGGCTGTCGTCAGTGCGTCCTATGGCCGCGGCCAGCTTCGACATCATCCAGGCGTCGTAGGCGTAGTAGGCCGTGTTGGTCAGCCAGGCGTTGGTGCGCTCTAATGCAAGATGATCGCCCAGACCTCCCGAAGTCGGCAGGAAGCCCTCGGAATTGCGCTCAAGATAGTCCATGTATCGCACCATGGAGTCATAATGACGCTCAATGAGCCTGACATCTCCGTACTGCATATACACCTGATAGGGCACGATGATGCCCGCCTCCATCCATCCCATGGAGCCGGGACTGTTGTTCGTGAAACCGTAGGGCGGCTTTCCGGTCATGGGATAATAGTTGGAGTAGCTGCCGTCGATATTCTGGTTGTCGCGCATCGAATAGAGCCAGCGGTCGTAGAACTTGTCGACCCAGAGGCTGAAATAAGTTGCGACGCGGGCGAACACCTGGGCGTCGCCAGTCCAGCCCTGACGCTCGTCACGCTGCGGGCAGTCGGTGGGGACAGCCTGGAAATTGCCTCTCTGACCCCAGAGTATGTTCTCGAACAGACGGTTCACATGCGCATTGGAAGTCTCGAAGGTGGCGGTCGCGTCGCCTATCGACTCGAGCACGACGGCCTTCACATTCTCAATAGGAAGAGGCTCGTCGAGACCCGTGACGGACACATAGCGGAAACCGTGGTCGGTGAATATGGGCTGATAGGTTTCGCCCTCCGGTTTCCCGCGCATAATATAATTGTCGATGGAGATGGCGCCGCGATAGTTCTCGACATACACCTGCCCCCTCATCTCCTCATACATCTCCTTCGTATAGGGAGCCACGGGATCCGTGGGGATGGTTTCGGGATATATCATCTCGCCGAAGCGCAGGTTCACTACCTGTCCGCTGCGCCCCTTCATGCCCTCGAGACGCGGAACTCCCACGACATTCTGCCCGAAGTCATACACGAAAACGCCCTTGACAGGCTCGGTGACCGAAATTGCGTCGAGAGTTATGTTGTTCTGTATCGGAAGCCCGACGTATGCCTGGATCTGCACTGTGGGCGCAGGCTTCTCGAATATGTCGGCCGCATCCCACGACGAATCGTCGAATCCTCCGTCCTTCCATCCGTCGACCTCCTTGCGGGCATCGTAGTCCTCGCCGAACTGGAAGCCGTTGCGGACCACGGGGCCGTGGTCATATTTCTTCCAGCTGCCGTCGCTGACGATCACGTCGCGGCTGCCGTCCTCATAGTCGATCACTATCTTGGCGAGCATCGACTGACGGATTCCGTAAGGGTCGACATAAGCCGAGGTGAATATGTTCAGATCGCTGTACCATCCGCTTCCGAGCATGGCGCCGAAGCCGTTCGAGCCGGGCTTGAGCATGTCGCCGATGTCGTAGGTGTTGTACATGATGCGGTAGCGGTAGTCGGTCCATCCGGGGTTGAACCAGTCATTGCTGACGCGGCTGCCGTTGATGTAGAACTCGTATATTCCGCGGGCGGTCACATAGAGTCTCGCGGACTTCACCGGCTTGGAGATGTCCACATTCCTGCGGAGCATCGGAGCGGAGACCTTCCCGTAGGGCTCCCACACATCAAGACGGCCGGTGCCGGTCACCTCATGCGTCTGTTCGGGATCGGCGTAGAGCAGGGTGTTCCAGTTATCCTCGGTGATCCTGATGTTCGAGAACACGGCCTTCTGGCCCCTGGGCTGCAGGAAACCTATGGAGTGCAGGCGCGCCCAGTCGGTGATGTACTCGCCTCCGGGATAGGGGGTGATGGTCATCTGGAAGGGGTTGCCGCTCGACACGTTCGCCCGGGCCGGACCGCGGTCCACGCCTTCGACGGGACGCAGCATGACTCCGTCGACCAGAACGATGAGGTTCGACTTCAGATGGTAGCCCGGAGTGGAGACCTTGAGCTCGACGCTGTGGGTCTCATGGGCGTTCTCGGGGGTGATGATGTCCGAGATATCTATGGTCGAAAGATGGTGCTTCTGACCCTCGACGCTGTAATCGACCGAGAACGTGGCGGATCCGCCGTTCTTTCCGAGGTCAATTCCGGCGGTGATATAGTTGTCCTCATCCTTGACGCTGTAGGCGAAGACGGCGCTGCGGCCGCCCTCGGGGATGCGCACGTCATAGAGGATATTGAAGAAGGTGCGGTACTTCGACACGCCGACCGCCTCCGAACCTATCCATTCGGCGCGGCTCCAGCCCTCGTTCATCAGTCCGGTCTCGAACCAGGTGGGCTCCGACTCGACAGTGCCGCCGTTCTCGTCGGTGACGACGACCTTCCAGAAATAGCGGGTCATGCCGTCGAGCGCCGCCCCTCTGTAGGGGACATTAATGGATTCGGACGAGCGCACGAGACCCGAATCGTAGACATAATTGCCGGCGGCAAGGTTCTCCTCGCCCTCAGCCACGAGCACGCGATACGCCGTCTGCGCCGCGCCGATGCGGTCGGAACTCATCTGCCAGCTGAAATACGGCCTCGGCTCGTCAATTCCGAGAGGCGTCTCCATCGCTTCAGTCCGGAGATTGGTGACTGCAGTCGCCGCAGAAGCGGCATGGCCGGCGCAGAGAAGCGCGGCCGACAGCAAGACTAGTTTGAATTTGTACATCTTGGTTATAGCGGTTATTGGTTAATCAGGATAAAGTTATGAATTTTTCCTAACTTTGAGGTACAATACCGCTATTTTTCATGAAACACTTTCTATTAACCGCAACACTCGCCTGCTGCGTGCTCGCATCCGCAGGCGCCTCCGCCCAGGACAGGGATGTCATAGCCGGAATTCCCGTGAACTATGACGAAAGCAAGACCGGAGACTGGCAGGCCACACTGCCCGACCTCCTTACACTTCAGAACGGAAAGCCCGTCACCACCGCGAAACAATGGTACAGGCAGCGCAGACCCGAAGTCCTGCGCATTGTAGAGGAGAACCAGTACGGCAGATGGCCGGCCCGGAAGCCTGAAGTCAGCTACGAAATCGACGAGGACCTCGGACTCGGAGGGACGGCCGTGCGCAAGCAGGTCACGCTCCGTTTCGGCAACGACGCCGACAGCCCCCGCGCCGATGTCCTGATCTATCTTCCGAAGGACGCGAACGCCCCGGTCCCCCTGCTTCTGAACCTCAGCTTCTCCCCCAACAATCTCACTGTCGCCGACCCCGGAGTCAAGCCCGGACGCAGATGGGACGCCAAGGCCGGGAGCTATGTGGAAGCGGAAGCCGCGCCCGGAAGGATGCGCTTCGGCCTTGACGACACGATCAGGAAATATCTAAGGGAAGGCTACGGCTTCGCCACCGTATGCTACACCGATTTCGAGCCGGATGTCAACCATGCCGCGAAATACGGCGTGCGCAGCCTCTGGTTCAAGGACGGCCAGGATGAACCCGCCGGAGACGACGAATGGGGCGCGATCTCGGCCTGGGCCTGGGGAGTCAGCAACATCATCGACTATTTCGAGAAGGATCCCGACATCGACGCGTCCAGAATCGCTCTGACCGGCTGCTCACGGCTCGGGAAGACGACCATCTGGGCGGGAGCCAGGGACCAGAGAATCGCAGTGGTGATTCCCAGCTGCTCCGGTGAAGGAGGAGCCGCGCTGAGCCGCCGCAACTACGGAGAGACGGTGGCCCATCTGACCGAAGGCACGCGTTTCCCCTATCAGTTCTCAAGAAACTACGCCGGCTGGGCCGACAAGGTGGAGCAGATGCCCATGGACGCCCACTTCGTGATAGCGCTCATCGCGCCGAGGCCGCTGCTGCTCTCCACCGGAAACAGCGACAACTGGTCGGACCCCAAGGGTGAATTCCTCGCGGCGGTCCAGGCCGGAAAAGTTTACGAACTGCTGGGCGAGGACGGTCTCGGCACCGACGTGATGCCGCCCGCGGAGACCCCCATTTTCAACACCCTCGGCTATGTAATGCACGACGGAGGACACGGAGTGCTGCCGCAGGACTGGGACTACTATCTCGAATTCATGAAACTTTATCTCTAATAACCATTAAAGCAATGAACAAGATTCTACCGTTAGGCCTCGGGCTGGTAGCCGGAGGCGCCGCGTTGATTGCGGACGAGCCGAAAATGAACGTTCTGTTCATAATGTCGGACGACATGCGCACCGACTGGAACTGCTACGGTACTCCCGAGATGCACACCCCTAATTTCGACAGGCTGGCCTCCGAAGGAGTGCTCTTCCAGCACAACTACTGCCAGTATCCGCTGTCCGGACCCTCACGCACCTCGCTGCTGTCCGGACACAGCCCGGTTTCCACCAGGATATACGACAACTCGCCCTGGTGGCAGGCCGACCATCCCGAGTGGACCAGCCTTCCGATGTACTTCAAGCAGAACGGCTACACCACCTATGTCTCCGGCAAGATCTTCCATTCAGGAATCGAGGACTCCGACGCCTGGGACTTCGGCGGCTGGGAGAGACGCAGGAACAAGGGAGTCGGCGACTTCCAGCCTTCGTATGTCTCCGACGAGGAACACCGTCTCTGGGTCGAGAGCAAGGGCGGAGGAAAGAACCTCATAAAGAAGAACGGCAAGCGCGAGATGCTGCCTTCCGACGAATATAATGTAGGACACGGCTCGCACTCCGACAGATGGGGAGCGTCCGAGACCGAATACGCGAGCGAGACCGCGAACGCCGACAAGGCCATAGAATTCATAAAGCAGGCCGCACAGAAGGACGAGCCGTTCTTCATAGCCTGCGGATTCTCGAAGCCGCACACCCCCTGCATAGCCCCGCAGCGCTTCTTCGACCTCTATGAGGACGTGGAGATTCCTCTCGCGGAGGATTTCTGCACCTACCCCATGGTGCCCAGAGGCTTCCCCGCCGGAGCGATACGGGACATCAACGCCGACGTGTTCATCAACCGCAGGAGCAGCCCCGAGGACGCGCGTTCGTTCATCCGCGCCTACTGGGCCTGCATCAGCTATGTGGACTGGAATGTAGGACGTCTGATTGACGCCCTCGACGAGGCCGGACTCCGCGACAACACCATAATAGTGTTCTGCGTCGACCACGGCTTCATGCTCGGCGAGAAGGGCAAGTGGTCAAAGGCCGGCTCTCTGTGGGAGGAGGCCACCAATGTGCCGCTTCTGATAGTCGACCCGCGCGCGAAAGGCAACGGAAAGGTCTCCTACAGGATAACGGAGAATCTCGACATTTATCCGACCCTCATCGAGCTCTGCGGCCTCCCGGAGAACCCCTCGCTTGAAGGCACGAGCTTCGCAGGGCTGCTCGACAATCCGGAGGCCGAATTCGACAAGCCCGCCTACACCGTATGGAACAACCACGGCAAGGGAGTGACGGGAGTCGCCATACGCACTGAAAGATGGCGCTACGCCGAGTTCTACGGTGCCGGTGCCGGCAGGATGCTCATCGATGAGGTCAACGATCCCGACGAGCTCGTCAACCTCGCCGACCAGCCCGAACTCGCGCCGCTCGTGGAAAAATTCCACCAGATGGCCGAGGAATATGTCAAAGGACAGCGAGAACTCACGGCCGAGGAGGCGGGAGTGACAGAATAACGGCACAGCGTCCGACGCCACCATCCGCCCCGCAGCTGCCACGGAAACGGCCTGCGGGGCGTCTTTTCTGCAATCCATCCGGATTCTCTTGCAATTCACAGAAGTTTTGACTATATTGCGAAAAGCCCGAAACCACATGATCATGCACGAAAAACTTCTAGCAGTTCTGGCTTTACTTGCAGTCACGGCATTTCATGCCGCCGCTCAGATTTCTGTTGCCCCGGAGCCGGTCAGGCCAAATACCGATACATGGGAATTCATCAAATACGGAGAGATTTCACCTTCACTCTACACCGGCAGCATCAGCCTGTCCATTCCCCTCTACACCTACAAGGACAACGACTTCGAGATTCCTGTCAGTTTCGACTACAGTTCCGGCGGCACGATGCCGAACGACAGGGCGGGGCTGCTCGGAACAGGATGGACGCTCAATGCAGGAGGAGTCATCACCAGAGAAGTCCGCGGAGTTCCCGACGACTACAAGACCAATGCAATGCCCTTACAGTTCGGATATGCCAATATTCCCGGATATTATTTCACGGCTTCGTCCGGACTGGAATTCCATACGTCCGAACTCTATGCCATAGGAGGCCCGTGGCAGGACAGCATGATCTGCCTGTATCTGAAAACCGACACGGAGGGCAACAAATCATATTATGATGCGGAACCTGACGTCTTCCACTTCAACTTCATGGGGCATTCGGGCTCATTCATGCTCGACGGGGACGGCAATCCGGTCGTGTTCGGCACCGACGAGAACCCGAACGGATTCACCGTCGAACTCGGATTCGAAGAAGGTTTCGGAGACAGTCCGATCGCGATAACCACAACAGACGGCTACCGCTACGAATTCGACGGCTTCATCAACAGTGCCAACACCGAGAAATTCTACCCCAAAGGCTCATCCAAGATACAAAGCTGGAGATTGAGCCGCATCGTGGCACCGAACGGGCGCACGGCGGAATTCGACTACTTCAACACCCAGGCCATCCAGGCCAGAAGGCCCGCGTCGGTATGCTACGACGTTTTTTCCTTCAGCGGCTACACATGGGACTTCACCGAGCTCGACGTCGGAAGAGACCAGCACACTCTGGCCACCCCTGAATATTCAGTCGCCCGGCTGACATCAATAGTGGTCGACGGCAGGACCGAAATCTCTTTCGACTACGAGAGTGCCGTTGAAATCCTGTACAGCACGGATTTCGAGAAAGAGGACGAAACGATGCAGCGGAACGGCGCCGGAAGGCTCCTCAAGGTGTCCGTACAGCACGAAGGAGACACCATCAGGACATGCCGGCTCTCATACGACAACGACAACCCCGCCCGGCGCAGTTTCCTCAAGTCCGTCGACATCAGCGGAGAAGGCACTTACTCCATGACTTATTACAAAACTGATGGACTTCCGATATACGGGACATTCAAAGTCGACCACTGGGGATATTACAACGGCAACCCCGACACCGGGAAGAATTTTCTCAAGGTGACAAGGCTCACAAATGACAATCTCGACGAGGAATATCTTCCGGACAACCCGAGAGCGGCAGATGCAGAATACGCCAGGCGGGGAATGCTCGACCGCATAGTCTGGCCCACCGGAGGATACACGGAATTCCTCTATGAGCCCCACAGCTACTCAAAAGTCATCAAGAGGACAAGCGCATCACACTACCGGCCTGTCCTTGCATCCGGGACGGGCATTGCCGGAGGATTGCGCATCAAGGAGATAAACAGCCACGAATCCGACGGGACATTGCTTTCCTCCAGGGGCTTCATCTACGGCAGCCCCCAGGAAAGTTCCGGCATACTGACCTTCATGCCGCGGTATTCTGTGAAATTCCATGCCTCAGTGACAGGACATGAATACGAGACATACGGGACCATATGGTCCAACAACCTGACAAGATACGGGCAGACCCACATAGAGTACGGAGAAGTCACGGAAGTGGATGCGGACGGAGGGATGAAGACTTTCCGTTTCTCCACCAGCGAAATGTATCCGGATGTCATAGAGAACAAAGGATATATTGTCGACAAACTGCTCGGCGCGCAAGGAGGCATGAACGAATGGGAGATTCCGGCCGACAGCCTCGCGAACCTGTTCACCAACACCTCGATGCAGAGGCTGCGCGGAAAGCTCCTGTCAACCGGTTACATAAGGGCAGACGGCGACACTCTGAAAACGGTATCGGCCGACTTCGGGAAAGTCCGGACAATTCCGGAATTCATATATGTCCCGAAATATCTTTTCTATGCACTGGCCAGCACCGGAGAGTATTCAGGGCACGTCCTCCGCAATTCCGACACGGAAACCGCGCGATACGGAGACCTTGAAGTGACAAAGGAGACTAAATACACCTACAACAGCCGCCTGCAGCTGTCGTCCAAGTCCGAAGCCGGTCCCGACGGCGAGACCCGCATAACCAGATACAAATATGTCGCCGACAATCCGACAGGGATAAATGCAGAGATGGCCGCCAAGGGATTCTTTGATTTCCCGCTGGAAATTGCCGAATATGTCCGGCAGGGCGATTCCGGCGAAACTCTGCTCCGCAGAACAGTCTACACCTATCTTAAGCCCGACGCCGATGCGCATCCCGACCTATACAGAATCGCCACCGCCACGGAATACGACCCCGTCTCCGGGAAATCTTCCGTAACCTCCTACAAATACGACTCCCTCGGCAATCTCGTCGAGGCCACGGATCCCGACGGCGTCAGCACCGTCTACATATGGGGGCACGGAGGGCTGCACCTCGTGGCCGCAGTCGGCAACGCCACCATAGAACAGGTGGAGGACGCCAGCCTGCTCCTCCCGATGTTCCCCGGAGGGCCGTCAAGGATTGTCCTCCCGCTCTCCGGCATCCGCGAGG
>DVLC01000131.1 GCA_018715685.1 Candidatus Cryptobacteroides merdipullorum | reverse complement strand
GAAATCATAATACGGAATGAAAGTCCTCAAGTTCGGCGGCACTTCGGTAGGCACGCCCGAAAGCATACTCAAAGTCATGGAAATCGTGGCTTCGCGCGATGAAGCCACGGTCGTGGTGGTGTCCGCCCTCGGCGGAGTGACCGACCAGCTAATACGTTCGGCCCGGCTCGCCGAGGAAGGCGACCCCTCTTTCAGGGATGAGATAGCCACCATGCGCGAAAGGCATGTATCCGTATGCCGGGAGGTCGTCCCGGCAGGCCGCCGCTCCGAAGTCGAAGCGGAGCTGAACATTATGCTTGACCGCCTCTCCAGCATCTGCGAGGGAGTTTTCCTTCTTCAGGTGCTTCCGGCGAAAACCCTCGACGAGGTCGTGAGCTTCGGAGAAAGGATGTCCTCGCAGATCATCAGCGCGGCAATTCCGGGAGCGGAGCTTTATGATGCGCTGACGTTCATACGTACCATCGTCCAGAGAGGAGAGAACGTGGTGGACATGGATGCGACATTCAGGCTCATCCGGGACGCTTTCGGCCGGTCCCGCGAGGCGGCCGCAGTGGTTCCGGGCTTCATCGCCCGCGACAGCGTCAGCGGAGACATCACCAATCTCGGCCGGGGAGGCTCCGACTATACCGCCAGCCTGATCGCCGCCGCGCTGGACGCGGAACAGCTTGAGATATGGACCGACGTGGACGGCTTCATGACCGCGGATCCCAGGATCATCAGAACCTCGTATGTGATAGAAGAGATGAGCTACGCCGAGGCTATGGAGCTCTGCAACTTCGGCGCGAAGGTCATCTATCCTCCCACCCTCTATCCCGTCTGCGCCAAAGGCATACCCATCCTGATCAAGAACACCTTCAACCCCGACGCTCCGGGAACGACGGTCAAGCGCGACTGCTCTGCGGACGGCAGGCTGATCAGGGGCATATCCTCAATCGACGACATTTGCCTGATTACGCTCACCGGCACCTCCATGGTCGGCATAGTCGGAATCGACAGCCGCATCTTCAGGGTACTGGCCGAAGAGAACATCAGCGCCTTCCTGGTCAGCCAGTCGGCGTCGGAGACAGGCATCACGATAGGAGTGAGCCGCAGCGACGCCGTTCTGGCGGCCGAAGTGATCAACCGGGAATTCAGCAGCGAGACAGCGTCCGGCGCGATGCTGCCCGTTCGGATCGAATATGAGCTCGCCGCCGTCGCCGTGGTCGGCGAGAACATGAAATACCACGCCGGCATAGCCGGAAAGCTCTTCGGCACCCTCGGACGCAACGGCATCAGCGTCATCGCCTGCGCGCAGGGCTCGTCCGAGAGCAACATCTCGTTCATAGTGAACCGGAAAAACCTGCGCAAGGCGCTCAATGTCATACACGACAGTTTCTTCCTGTCTGAATATCAGGAGCTCAACATCTTCGTGTGCGGCGTCGGTACGGTGGGCGGCAAGCTGCTCGAACAGCTTGCCTCGCAACGCGGAAAACTGATGGAGGAGAGGAATCTGAAGATAAACATAGTCGGCATCGCGAGGAGCAGCCGGGCGATTTTCAACCGCGACGGCATCAGCCTCGACGACTGGAAAGAAAAACTGGCCGGAGGAATGGAGATCGACCCCCGGAAGCTGCGCGACGAAGTCATAGGCATGAACATATTCAACCCGGTGTTCGTGGACTGCACCGCGAGTGAGGATATCGCCGGACTCTATGAAGACTTCTTCACTCACAACATCTCCGTAGTCGCCGCCAACAAGGTCGCCGCATCGTCGGACTATACGGTCTACCGCAGGCTGAAGGACACGGCACTGCGCCACGGCGTGAAGTTCCTGTTCGAGACCAACGTGGGAGCGGGACTCCCGATAATCAACACGATAAACGACCTCTGCAACAGCGGCGACCGCATACTGAAGCTGGAGGCGGTGCTCAGCGGCACCCTGAATTTCATCTTCAACACGATTTCCGCCGATATTCCGTTCAGCAGAGCCGTCAGGATGGCACAGGAACAGGGTTTCTCCGAGCCTGACCCCCGCATTGACCTTTCCGGAAAGGACGTGATGCGCAAGCTCGTGATACTTTCGAGGGAAGCGGGATACGAGGTCAACCTGGAAGACGTGGAGGCGCATCTGTTCATTCCCGACGAACTTTTCCGCTGCCCGATGGAGGAGTTCTGGCAGAAGCTGCCCTCGCTTGACGCGGAGTTCGAGGCGCGCCGGCAGAGGCTTGAAACCGAGCACAAACGTCTGCGCTTCGTCGCAAGCATGGAGCACGGGAAATGCTCCGTAGGCCTTCGGGAGGTGGACAGTTCGCACTCGTTCTACGTGCTCGACGGCTCCAACAACATCATCCGCCTGACCACCGAGAGATACAACCGACACCCCATGCTGATCCAGGGCTACGGTGCCGGAGCCGACGTGACCGCCGCCGGGGTCTTCGCGGACATAATGAGCGTGGCGAACATCTGATTTGCAGTAATTTATACCTGATTCCAAAATAGACACGACATGAAAGCAGCAATAGTAGGCGCGAGCGGAGCCGTGGGACAGGAGTTCCTGCGCGTGCTCGAACAGAGGAATTTCCCGGCAGACGAGATTCTGCTCTTCGGTTCACAGAGGAGCGCCGGAAGAAAATACAGCTTCCGGGGGAAGGAGATAGAAGTGAAGCTCCTTCAGCACAACGACGACTTCAAGGGCGTGGACTACGCCTTCGTATCAGCGGGAGCAGGCACCTCGCGCGAATTCGCGGAGACCATAACGAAGCACGGCACAGTGATGATCGACAATTCGAGCGCGTTCCGCATGGATGACGACGTTCCCCTCGTGGTACCCGAATGCAACGCGGAGGACGCTCTGGTGCGCCCGCGCGGCATAATCGCGAACCCCAACTGCACCACCATCATGATGGTCGTGGTGCTCAAGCCTATCGACAGACTCTCACACATACGCCGCGTGCATGTGGCCAGCTACCAGTCGGCCTCCGGCGCCGGCGCGCAAGCTATGGCGGAGCTGCAGGAGCAGTACCGGCAGATCGTTCAGGGCGAACCCGTCACGGTCGACAAGTTCGCCTATCAGCTTGCCTACAATGTGATTCCGCAGATTGACGTCTTCACCGACAACGGCTACACCAAGGAGGAGATGAAGATGTTCAACGAGACACGCAAGATCCTGCATTCCGATGTCCGCTGTTCCGCGACCTGCGTGAGGATATCATCGCTGCGCTCGCATTCCGAGGCCGTCTGGATAGAGACGGAGGAGCCGCTGACGGAGGCGCAGGTGCGCTCCGCGCTTGAATCAGCCCCCGGAGTCACGGTGCAGGACGACCCGGCGGCGAAAAGCTATCCGATGCCTCTTTTCACCGGCGGCAAGGACGATGTCTACGTGGGCCGCATCCGCCGCGACCTCGCTGGCGAGAACGGCATGACCCTCTGGCTTTCAGGCGACCAGATACGCAAGGGAGCGGCGCTGAACGCCGTGCAGATAGCGGAATATCTGATCGGGAACGACAGGCGTTAGCGGACGGCCATGAAGTGCCGCCGCGACGGCTCGTCCATGCGCTCTATGGCATAGCGAAGCATGGTGCGGGGCATCTTCGCGCAGCGGGGTCCGAGCCAGTCTCTCAAGCGCCGTTCGTCGCGCTTGCCCGCCTCACGGAGCAGCCACCCTGCCGCCTTCTGGAGCAGGTCGTGCAGAGGTTCGGGACTATCCAGGAAGATTCCGGCGATCGCGAAGCAGTCGTCCAGTTCTCCGTTCCTTACGAACTTCATCGTGCTGACCATGCCGATGCGCTTCTCCCAGATGGTTCTGCCGCTTCGGGCAAGTTCATACAGCAAGGTTCTGTCCTTGTCCAGCAGCCACGCGCCGAGCAGCTCGTAGCAGCTCAGGTCGACCAGATCCCAGTTGTTCACATAGCGCAGGTGCGAAAGATAGAAATCGACGCAGCGCCTGCGCAGTTCCAGGTCGGAGCCTGCGCGGGCGAACTTCTGCACCAGCGCGAGCAGCGCGGCAAGACGCATTTCGTGAAATTCAGACGAGATGCATTCTTCCAGTTCCACAAAACCGGTCTCCTTCCAGCATCCGCGCACTATCTTCCTGGTCACAGGCACCTTGATTCCGAGAAATCTGTCCCCTTCCCCGTATTCGCCGGGGCCGGTTCGGAAGAAGCGCATGAGTCCTGGCACCTGCCCCGGATCCTGCGCCTCCAGCATGGAAGAATACAGTATGTTGGCTGATGTCGGCATGAGATAAGCGGATCTAAACCTTCACCAGCGCCCTGTTCTCCTTGCCGTCGACGCAGACGGTAAGGTCTTCGGGGAAACGGACGATGCGCACGAAGTCGCTCTCGTATACTGCGGGCATCGCGTCAAGCGCGTCGAGGTCGCAGTGCTCGCCGGGACGGGAGTAAGGGTTCACGTTCACGTAGCCCGCGTTGAAAGAGGTCATGTTCTGGAAGAAGTGCGTGCCCTGGCTCGGGTCGATGCGGAAATTCTCCAGACAGCACTCGACTATGACCTTGGCCTCTGAGATGTTGCTCCATTGCACGGGTACGCCGAGCGAAGGTATGCTCGAGCCCCAGCGGCCGAAACCGATGAGCACGTAATTGCGCCCTTCGTCCCGCATGCGGTTGTTGATGGCCGTGACTTCCGCGGCCATCTCGCGTGTCTTCATCACGTCGAAATTCTGCCTGCGCAGATATACCACGTCCCTGACTCCCTGAATCATTCCCGGCCCGATGGCGCAACCCGATGCAAGCAGGGCGCCTTCGGTGTCCAGCGAGTTCCAGTCCACTGCGTTGAAGCTGTTGACAGACGAGATGGGACGGATCTGAAGCACATTGAACAGTGCAGCCTTGTCTCCCCTGTCGAGGTCGGCCGCGAACTCTATCTCCACCGCGCACTTGACCTCCTTGCGGGTGATGTCGAGCAGGGTGTTGAGTATGTCGGCGAGCGGGAAGGTGTTGTATTTGAGAATGTGCGCGAAAGTCACGAACTTCGGCCCCTGCGGCACTGGAGAATCCACGATGCGCAGGTTCTCATAGTCCCAGGTGGACACTACCTTCGAGAATGAGCGGAAATGCCCGCAGTCGGAGATGGGGATGCGTTCGAGATTCACGGCGTCGTCTACCGAAGTCCGGAACCTGTCGGGCTGGAGATTCAGCGCGAACATCGCCTGCTGCGTCTCCCGCATCGTGAGGTCCGGAGTGGAAGTCTGCAGCACGTTCTTGGGATATTTCGGGGAGAAGCGCAGCACCTGGTCGCCGTCGACCACGGCCTTGCCGAGGCCGAAAGCCAGCTTGACGACGCCGTCCTCGGGAGTCTCGTAGCCTATGGGATAGAAGTTGATCGAACGCGCGACACCGGAGAAAGTCGGGAAGAAGTATC
>DVLC01000130.1 GCA_018715685.1 Candidatus Cryptobacteroides merdipullorum | reverse complement strand
AGTCTTCTCCTGATAGGGGGGGGTGGCTTCCTGCTCACCGGATGTCAGAAGACTCCGATAGAGCCTGATCCTGACCCGGATCCCGAGGTCAAGGCCGATTTTTCTTTCAAGACCACTGATCTGACTCAGGCGAGTTTCGGCGTCGCCATCACTCCCGAGGACAAGTCGATGACTTACTACTACGGTCTCGTGTCCAAGTCCGACTATGAGACCTATGGCGGCGGAGAAGCCCTTCAGACCGCGAACCTTGAAAGCTTCAAGGAGCTTGCCGCAGCGAACGGCATGAGCCTCGACGAGCTGCTCGTATCCGAACTCCGCAGCGGAGAGCAGACCTACGAGACCAGACTGCTCGCTCCTGGCACCGAGTATGTGTTCTACGCCTACGGCCTTTCCACCGAAGGCACGGTGCTGACCGACGTGAACACCTATGAGTTCGCTTCTCCCGCGACGGCGTTCATCAGCGGGGTCACGTTCGAGATAACGGCTCCCAAACTCACACCCACGTCTTTCACCCTCAATGTGAAGCCGAGCAGCCCCGATGTGTTCTACTACAGCGACGTGATGCTCGCTTCCGAATACGAGGAGTACTGCCAGAACTCTCCTGAGAATGTGGGCGCTTTCGTGAAGTCTTATCTTGAGACGGTTAAGGAGGCGGAGGACTATGCCGGACTCAGCTGGCCGTACTTCATCGCCAACATCACTTTCAGGGGTGAGTCTTCCGACAGCGAGAGTTTCGTCAACCTGCTTCCCGAGACTACCTATTATGCTTTCGCCGTGGGCGTGGCCAACGATGGAACCATCGTGACCGACGCCACCGTGCAGCCCATAACAACTTCGGAGACTCCGAAGAACGAATATGCTGTCAGCAACGAGAGAGTCACCGATGTCAGCTATTCCGCCACGGTGACCGCCACTCAGAGCGAAACCTTCGCGGTGATGATGGAGAGGCAGTATTACTTCGGCGAGGATGACACTGACGCCGAGATCATCCAGGCGCTCGTGAATGCCCACGGCGGCGACATCTCCTCTTTCTGTGAGGCTGACAACGCCTATGTCAGCTTCGACAGGCTGATCCCTTCAGAGCCCTACTGGCTCTTCGTCTTCGCCTGCAACCCCGACGGCACTCCGAAGCTCGACGAGGGCAAGGTCAATCTGTACAAGCATGAGGTGACCACCGCCGCCGCTGCGAAAACCGATGTGGTCTTCGATCTCTGGGTGAACGACATCGACAGGACCACCGCGACCGTCGTGGTTTCCGCCGAAGGCACGAACGCCGAGGACGAGACCTACATGTTCAACTACATGACCAAGGAGGAGTACGAAGCTCTCGAAAGCAAGGTGGGATATTTCTACAGCAGCATCGATGAGGCCCTTCAGGAGCACATGAATGAATTCTTCGAGGCAGGGCTGGACGAATACAACGAGTCCCACGAGGTCGACATGGACATGAAGGAGTTTCTTTCGAGAACCCTTGAATCCGGAGCCGGAACTATGATTCCCGCCTCCTATGGCCTCGAGGGTCTTGAGTCCGGCGAGGGCTATGTGGTCTATCTGTTCGGCGTGAAGGCCGACGGCACTTATACCACCCCGGTCAAGACATACGAATTCAAGACAGTCGGAGATGCCGAATGCGCCGCTTCGATCAGATTCATGCAGAACACCCAGTACTCGGAATCATACGGAGAGCGAGTGTACACATCCGTCTATGGCTATCCTTCCGGAGATTTTGACAAATATTACATGAAGTTCTTCCCCTCGACTGACGAGTGGGCCGGCAAGAGCGCCGACGAGGTTCGCGGTCTGCTTGAGCAGACGACAGCCTTCAAGTACAGCGGCTGGTATGTCGGCAATTATGTCAATTCAGGTGACACTTGGACTTGCTACGCCGTATGTTTTGACAAGGCTGGCGTTCCGACGGATGTCTACAAGATGTCCGCCACTATAGACGAACTGAAGGCTTCGTCAGGAGACCTGACACCTGATGTGGTTGCTGAATGACGCTGATTTACCGACATGAAGAAATTCCTATTGTTCACGGGCGTCTTCGCCATGGCCGCCATGCTCGGCGGCTGTGGCAAGACCCCCGTTCCTGATACTCCCGATCCTGATCCGGACGATCCCGATGTTCCGGCCGCGCTGTACGAGGTCGGCGACTATTACGAGAAAGGCTTTCTCAAGGGGATAGTGTTCAATGTCGACGAGACAGGGGAGCACGGCTATATTCTCGCCCTTGACGAGACCGTGACCGTGTGGTCGTACAAGGACGAGAATGTGATGTACGGCACGCCGGCGACCAACGGCGACTATAACTGCGCCCTGGTGCGGGAGATGGAGAACTGGCAGGAAAACTATCCCGGTTTCTACTGGGCCGATTCCAAGAACGTGCTCGGACTCAACAACTGGTACGTTCCCTCCAGCCAGGAGATGGCCATGATCTATACGGCCTACACCGGACATGCTCCGGAATCCGGTGACGACGAGGGTGTTCTGGAGACCGCCGCGGCCGACGCGGACGCTTCTTCCGGCAAGGCCTGGTTCAACGGATGCCTTACCTCCCACGGCGGTGTGGCCCTCGACGACGTGCTGTACTGGACTTCGGGCGAATATGGCCCCCAAATCGCGTATGTCTTCGACATGAGCACCGGTACCAACTGTCTTGAGCAGGAAAAGTTTGACAAGACCAACGAATATCCTTTCAGGGCCATAAGCCGTTTTTAAACAGACACAGAAATGAAAAAGACACTGATCCTTGCGGCAGCGGCCCTCGCCCTTGCCGCATGCACCAAACCTGCCGGTCCGGAAACTCCGGGCGGCAATCCCGACACTCCCGGCGACGGAGAACTTTCCGCACCCGTCGTGACCTTCTCTGCCGTCACGACCTCGTCGTTCACGGCGCAGTGGTCCGCGGTCGAGGGTGCCGACGAATACAGATATGAGGTAACCACCATGGTCGGAAGCCAGAACGACATCGTGGCCATTGAAGTTACGCAGAACACCTCCTTCTCGCTGGAGGCTCTTTCTCCCGGCACCGAGTATAAGGTAAGAGTCGCCGCCCGTGCCGACGGCGCGACTTCCAGAAACTGGTACGAGGGCATGGTAAAGACCGAGGGCACGTCCCAGGCCGCCCTGACCCTTGTCCCTGTCGAGAAATACATTGCCGGATATGTCTATCCCGTCGCAAAGGTGACGGCGTCCGACGAGAATATCTACTATTGGGTGTCCGCCGTGCCGACGGACCGTATCGACGAAGCCGCCGAGTGGATCCAGGAGGATATAGACGACAACTATTCTTACTACGGAGGCTGGGACGGCCTGTTGGAGAAAGGCCTGATAATGCAGGGCTCCGGTGAGTCCGTAGGGTTCAACTTCCAGGGCTATGGCAGTTTCCGCTTCGTCGCGGCTGCGGTCAGCAGCACGATGTCAGGAATAAGCGTTTCGCCGGAACTGTTCTACAGCCGGGAATTCTATGCTGTGGCCGTCGACGAGCAGCTGTCCTTCCCCGCAGTCAAGGAGGATTTCCTCGGCGACTGGGTGCTCACGACATCCGGAACCCTCCATTCGGTTGACGGAATGTTCCAGACCGACAGGGGAGAGTTCTTCGACGTGACCATCTCCGACGCCGGCGACGGCGCCCTGCAGCTCAAGGGCTGGGGCGGAGAGCGCAGCAGATTCTCGGAATATCCCGTCAGCCTCGACTTCACCCAGGACGGTGATTACGGCGGATTCCACATCAACCTTCCCCAGACCATAACGACTGATGAGGGAATCGAGTGGAAATATTACGCCTGGTATACCTTCTACGGCGGCGCGTCCGATATCGAATACGGCCCCTATGACCCTTCCGAGTATGAGGAGTTGCCGCTTGACGACGCTTTCAGCGGCTTCGCCGGCAACATGAACGGAACCGTGGTCAAGATATTCGGCCGTCAGGTGACCGGCACGGACGGCCTCGGAATACTTATCTCCGCTCTCTGGCCCTACGGAGGTGAGGATGCCGACGGAAAGGGAATATATCTCAACGGAATCCATGAGGAGCCGCTGGAACTCTACTACCTTGTGCGCAAGGATGTGGCGGAGGGCGCACTGCTGGAGATTCCGGACTCGTCATCGGAGGAGGAGACTTCGCTTTCCACGAAGTCCTCATCCGCCTCATATTCGAGGATTCTCAGATAAGATCAAGCTATCCTCTCGGCCGGTCCGGTGAGGTAGACATCCGATGCTGTGACTCCCGGTTGCGGAACTTCCCGCGGCCGGGAGTCTTCCGTGTCGGGGCGGCCGGGTCGGAAGTCCACCGAAAGCTCGTCGGTGCGCGCATGCAGCCGGTAGCGTACGATGTCTCCGTCTTGTCCTGCGGGAGGTATCCCTTCGTTCCACGCGGCTATCGCGGCGGCAGTGATTCCGGTGCCGCATGCGAGGGTCTCGGCCTCCACGCCCTTCTCGAAAGTGCGTATCTTCAGCGAGCCGTCCGGAAGCGGCGAAACGAAATTCACGTTCGCACCTTCGGGGGAGAATTCGGGATTCCAGCGCAGTTCGGCTCCTTTAGCGGCCACGTCGACAGCTTCGACATCATCCGTGAACAGCACGAAATGCCGGGTGCCTGTGTTGAGGAACCGTCCACCGAGCACCCGCTTCAGACCGAACGCGTCTATCATCTTCAGTCTCACGATGCAGCGGCTGCCGTTCCGGGAGAGAATCTCGCCGGTGTGCAGCCCGTCGGGAGCTTCGAACACGAAAGCCTTTCCTTCGGCCGGACGAATGCCGAGAAAGTCGGCGAACGCCACTATGCAGCGGCCTCCGTTGCCGCACATCATGCCTCCGGAACCGTCGGAGTTATAGTATTCCATACGGAAGTCGGCGTCTGCGGAAGGGGAGAGCATCATCAGCCCGTCGGCTCCGATGCGTCCGTCTGCCGCCTTGAATCCTGTCCTCCTGTCGCAGAGCCGGCGTATCACCTCAGGGTCACCATAGCCTGACGCTTCTTCCGGCAGCGCTGCGGATACCGTCCCCTCGGAACCGAAGTCTCCGGCAAGCACGCCGTCGTGCCCGACCGGTTCGAATCCGTCGGCGAGCACGATGAAGTCGTTGCCGGCGCCCGAGTATTTAAAGAGACGAACCGATGACATCCGCGAGCAGTTTTATGCCTTCCTCCATTCGTGAGCGGTCGAGAAAGGAGAAGTTGAGGCGCATCGTGTTGCGGTGGCTGCCGTCGGGGTAGAAGAACGAACCCGCGACATATGCGACTCCGGCCCCAAGCGCCTTGTCGTACATGGCTACCGTGTCCAGCCGCTCAGGAAGCGTCAGGAAGAGGAACAGTCCACCTTCCGGATGAGTCCAGCTTACGCCGTCGGGCATGTGCCTTTCCAGCAGCGAGAGCATCAGGTCGCGCTTCTCGCGGTAGAGTGCTATGCTTTTCTTCAGGTTGGCGTCGAGCCTTCCGCTTCCCATGAACTCCGCGGCCATGTACTGGTCGAGCACGGGCGGACATAGGTCGAGCGACTGTTTGCACACATATATCTTGTCGAGCAGCTCCTCGGGCCCGAATATCCAGCCGAGCCGGAAGCCCGGCGCGAATATCTTGGAGAAGGTGCCCAGATGCAGGGTGCGTTCAGGAGCCATGGAATATATGGTTGGAACGGCCTCTCCGGAATATCTCAGCTCGCGGTAGGGGGCGTCCTCGACTATCACGAAGCCGTATTTCTCCGAAAGCGCGCAGAGCCGCCGGCGCTCGTCGAGGCTCATGGTCGTGCCTCCGGGGTTCTGGAAGTCGGGTATCACGTAGCAGAACTTAGCGCGTCCCAGCACTTCGGGGGCGACTCCGCAGTCTTCTTCGCCGAAGCCGTGCATGGGGACTGTCTCCGCCCTGTAGGACTTGAAAGACTGGAGGGCGCCGAGATAGGTGGGGCTCGTGGTCAGGATCACGTCTCCCGGATCCGCGAGAATGCGCGTGCACACGTCGATGCCCTGCTGCGAGGAGGTGCTTATCTGAATGTTCGCGACGGGCACTCCGTAGCGCGCCGAGAGAGTCTCCCTCAGTTCGGTCACGCCCTGCGTGGCTCCGTACTGCACGGCTCTGGCCCCGTATTTGTCAAGCACCAGCGCGCAGAGTTCCTTGATGTCCTCCAGAGGGAATGTCGCCGCGTCGGGATAGCCTCCGGCGAACGAGCATATCGCCGACAGGTCCACCTTTCTGAAGATGTCCCTGACCGGCGACCGCATGAAGTTCCCCGTATCCTTGGAAAAAAGTCTGTTGTAATCCATTTATCTGTATTCTTCGAAGTCCGGCATCGCGAGACTCGACAGGAAGTCCTTGAGCGTATCCATGTCGCGCGGGCAGATCATCAGCACGTCGTGCGTGTTGATCACGATGAAATTCTCGAGTCCGCGTATCGCCAGCAGCTTGTCGGGGTTGTCGGAATAGACGATGTTGCCCTTGCATTCGCTTATCAGACCCTTGTTGAGAAGATTCATCGCGTTGCCGTCCCCGTCGTGGTGGGCCATGTATTCATAGAGCGTGTCCCAGTTGCCTATGTCCGCCCATTTGAATGTCGCGGGGTATACCCATGCGCGGTCCGTCTTCTCCATCACCGCATAGTCGATGGAGATGCGCGGCATGTCGGTGTATATCCTTTCAAGGAACTCCTTTTCGGTGTCGGTGCCGAGGTTGTTCTGCCAGCCCTCCCAGAGATTGGTGATTTCGGGGACATATTTCTCCAGCTCGTCCTTGATGACCGAGGCCCTCCAGGCGAAGATGCCGGAGTTCCAGAGGAATTCCCCGGTGTCGATGAAGACTTTGGCGAGCTCCATGTCGGGCTTCTCGGTGAAGGTCTTGACCTTGACCGGACTGCCGGGCTCGGGCTTGCCGGCCATCTGGATGTAGCCGAAGTTGGGATCCGGGCGGGTGGGCACCACGCCAAGGGTGATCAGCGCGTCGGTGCCGGCCGCATACGCGAGTGCGCTGCTCAGCGTCTCGTTGAAAGCCTTGTGGTTGTTGATGATCAGGTCGGCCGGAGTGACCACGGTCACCGCGTCGGGGTCACGCTTGAGCACCGTGTAGGTCGCGTAGGTCACGCAGGGTGCGGTGTTCCGGTTGTACGGTTCCAGGAGCAGGTTCTCGTCCTTGAGCTCCGGCAGCTGGCTTCTGACTTCCTGCTCGTATCTCGACAGGGATACTACGAGTATGTTGTCGTCGGGAATGACCGCCCTCATGCGGTCGTAGGTGAAGCGGAGGAAGGATTTCCCTTCCGCGGTGAAGTCCAGGAACTGCTTGGGCTTGTCGGCCCTGCTGATCGGCCAGAAGCGGGAGCCTATCCCTCCGGCCATGATTATGCAATAGAAGTGGTTATTAAGCATAAGTGGGTATAAAAGCTTGTGGATAGTATTTCAATTCAAAGTCCGGGCCGTCGAAGAGCAGTGTCACGATGTCGAAGAAGACTTCGAGATCGGGCGGCAGGGTCTTTCTGAGTCCGGAATTCAGGAAGGCGAGCGCGGCGGAGGTGAGCCTGCGCTGCTTGGCCCCGCCGACATTGGTCTCCGGAGCGGCGGATGCGGGTGCGGTGCGGCTCTTCACCTCGACGAAGTGCAGCCCTCCGTCCTTGAGGCTGATGATGTCCACCTCAAGGTGGCGGTATCTCCAGTTCCTTGCGACTATGATGTGGCCGAGCGCCTCCAGATGGCGGCAGGCCTCGTCCTCTCCTCTCTTTCCTATGTTCCGTCTTGAGCCTTTCATGGTTCAGAATTTCACTATCGTGACGCCGGTCCCGCCGTTGCGTATGTCCTCGTCGCTTACAGTGAGCCCGGGAACGGACCTCAGGTATTTCTGTATCTCCTCGCGCAGCACTCCGGTTCCCTTGCCGTGGATGATGCGGACCATGCCCACGTTCAGCATGATCGCGTCGTCGATGTAGTGCATGACCGTGTTCAGCGCGTCGGAAAGCCTTTCCCCTCGGATGTCGAGTTCGGGCGAGAAGTTGAGCTTCCTCTCGGTGATGGAGCTGTCGACTTTCTGGACGGGAGTCCCGAAGGTCCTGCGCGTCGCCTCGCGGAATTCGTTCGAGGATATTCTTTCCACCTTGTCGGGCGACATCGTGCTGGTGACGTTACCTATTATCAATGTGACCGAGCGGCTGGAAATCTTGGACACTTCTCCGACGAGCCCGTTGTCCTTTATCCTGACTTTCTCTCCGACCTTCAGCGGCTCCTGCTTCTGCTCCTTCTGGGCGGCCGCCTCCTTTTTCTTCTTTCTCTTCTGGAGCTGGCTGAGCTTGCGGTCGATATATTCCTCTCGCTTCTTCTGTTCGCCGAGCTTCTTCTGTTCGAGCCCGCCGAGGAAATTCTGCAATTCCTGCCTGGCGGCCCTGGTCTGCTCCTTTTCCGCCTGCGCCTCGCGTATCTCCCTGATTGTCCTCTCCACCCGGCTGCCTGCGCCGCGGACGATCTCCTCTGCTTCGCGCCTGGCGTCGGCGAGTATCGATTCGCGCAGCCGGCGTATGTCTTCGAGCTCCTTCTCATAACGCTCGGTAAGTTCCGTCAGCGCTTTGTCGCTATGCTTGACTTTCTGGAGCTTCTCGTCGAGGGCGCGGCGGTTGCGCGCGATTTTCCGGAGATTGCGCTCCATGCCCACGAACTCGTCCCCGGCCCTGTTCTCCGCGTCCTTGACTATGGGTTCGGGCAGCTTCATCTTTCTGGCAAGCTCGAACGCGAAGGAATTGCCCGGCAGGCCGATCTCCAGCTTGAACATGGGCTCTATTCTGGATGAGTCGTAGAGCATCGCGCCGTTGGTCACGTGCTCCCCCTGCGACGAGGCGTACAGCTTGAGGTTCGTATAGTGCGTGGTGATGACTCCGTAGACGCCCCTCTTGTCCATCTCGGCGAGTATGGCTTCGGCGATGGCGCCTCCCGCCGCAGGTTCAGTGCCCGAGCCGAATTCGTCTATCAGCACGAGGGTTCTGTCGTCGGCGGCTGCCAGCATGTCGCGCATGTCGGCGAGGAAGGAGCTGTAGGTGCTGAGGTCGTTCTCTATGTTCTGGTTGTCGCCTATGCTCACGGAGATCCTGTCGAATATAGGGAGCTCCGAAGTTTCGGACGTCGGTACGAGCATGCCCCACTGGAACATGTACTGAAGAAGTCCGGTCGTCTTGAGGCAGACGGACTTGCCTCCGGCGTTCGGTCCGGAGATCAGAAGGATGCGCTTTCCGGGAGTCAGGGTGATGGTGAGCGGAATCATCTCCCTCCCTTCGGCCTTGAGGGCCTTTTCCAGCAGCGGGTGTCTGGCCTTGCGCAGGTTCAGGCTTCCGTCCGCGGAAATCACGGGCATTCCGGCTATGAAGTCGAGTGCCGTCTGCGCCTTCGCCATAAGGAAGTCCGTCTCGCCGAGGAATTCGGCCCCCTTGAGCAGTTCCGGGATGTAGGGCCGCAGGAACTCGGTGAAGTCGTACAGTATCTTCTGTATCTCCCTGGCCTCCTCGAAGTGCAGGGCGCTGATTTCGTTCTCGAGTTCGATTATTTCCGCCGGCTCTATGAACGTGGTCTTTCCCGAGGCCGACTCGTCGTAGACGAATCCGGGAAGCTTGCGCTTGGCCGAGCTGCTCACAGGGATAAGGAATTTGCCGTCGCGTATGTTGACCGAGGCGTCGGAATCGCTGATTCCCGCCTCCTGCGCCTGTCGGAGTATGGCTCCTGCCCGCTTGGAGATCGCCGCCTCCTTCGAGTGTATGCTGCCGCGTATCTCCATGAGTCTGTCGGAGGCGGAGTCCTTGATGTCCCCGTATTTGTCGAGAATGCTTTCGATGCGGCGCTGTATTTCAGGGAATGTCCTGACCGGGCCCGCGAGCCGCTTGAGCTCCGGGTAGACGCCGTCCTTGACGCTTCCGAAGAAATGGAGTATGCGGCGTATGGTGTCGGTGGCGGTCTTCAGCTTGCCGAGCGAGAGCACGTCGATGCACGAACCGGGCTTCGCGAGCGAATCCAGGAAGGGGGTGTCGATGTATCCGGTGGTGGGGAAGTTCTCCTCGAACATCATCACGAGACGCATCTCGTCCGTGAGCCTGAGCCTCCTTCCGATGACGGCCGCGTCGTTGGAGAATTCCTCGCCGGCGACCCGTTCCACCGCGTAGTCGGTGAGGCAGCGGTCCGATATGATTCTGCGGATCTTGTCAAATCCTATCTTGGCTTCGAGTATCTGGTCTTTCATTCGCTAAGTTCTCCCGAGAGGAGCAGTTTGAGGTTGTTGATGCTGTCGATCGGCTGAACCTTTCCGGCCCTGACGAATGAGATCCCGCCTGTCTGCTCGCTGACCACGACCACGTCGGCGTCGCTCTGCTCGGATATGCCGACGGCCGCCTTGTGCCTCATTCCGAAACGGGCGGGGAGGTCGGAGCGGTCGGTTATCGGAAGCGTGCAGCGCGCGGCGACGATGCGGTCGTCCCAGATTATCATCGCCCCGTCGTGCAGCGGCGAGTTCTTGTAGAATATGTTCATGATCAGACGGCGGCTGATGCGCGCGTCTATGGTGTCTCCGGTGTCGATGATTTCCTGGAGCGTGTCCTTCTTGCGTATGATTATCAGGGCGCCGGTCTTCTGCTCGGACATCTCGCGGCAGGCTTCGGCTATCTCGGTCACGGACTTGGCGTCCACCGACTTGATTATCTGGCGGGGGAACAGTCTTCCCAGGAAAGAGCCTTTCTCGAGCGTCACCCCGGCCCTGCGTCCGAGGGAGTTCAGGAAACGCCTGATTTCGGGCTGGAAGATGATGATCAGCGCGATGGCGCCGACGTTTATCAGGGTGCCCAGCACCGAGGAGATCATCTTCATGCCTATCGACGAGGCTATGATGTACACGAGCAGCACAAGGACTATCGCTATGAAAATATTGACCGCGGTGGAGCCCTTTATCCAGCGGAAGGCGAGGAAGATCAGGGCCGCCACCATTAGGATGTCCAGCAGGTCAATCCAGGTGATGTGTAGAAACTCAAGCATATCCTTGCAACTCAACTTACAAAGATACAATGAAAATATGGGAAAGCAAGGTTTTGGAATTTGGCAAATAAATCGTATATTTGCAGCCCGCATTTTAGGCGGACTTTTTAATGTATTTATAAACAATTAATTATCAAACCAATGCCTGGATTGATTGGAAAGAAAATCGGAATGACTTCCGTTTTCGGTGCCGATGGTAAGAACATACCATGCACCGTTATCG